>NZ_JAQYUU010000024.1 GCF_028728205.1 Clostridium sp. 'White wine YQ' | reverse complement strand
GGAGGAATCAAACAATGTCAAAGGCAAAATTTGAAAGAAACAAACCACACGTTAACATTGGAACAATAGGTCACGTAGACCACGGTAAGACAACATTAACAGCAGCAATCACAACAGTATTAGCAAACAAGGGATTTGCAGAAGCATTCAACTATGCAGATATAGATAAAGCACCAGAGGAAAAAGAAAGAGGAATTACAATCAACACAGCACACGTAGAGTATGAAACAGAAAACAGACACTACGCACACGTTGACTGTCCAGGACATGCTGACTATGTTAAGAACATGATAACTGGAGCAGCACAAATGGATGGAGCTATCTTAGTTGTATCTGCAGCAGATGGTCCAATGCCTCAAACAAGAGAACACATACTACTTGCATCAAGAGTAGGAGTTGACTATATCGTAGTATTCTTAAACAAAGCTGATATGGTAGATGACGAAGAATTACTTGAATTAGTAGAAATGGAAGTAAGAGAACTATTAAGCGAATACAACTTCCCAGGAGATGATATTCCAATAGTTAAAGGATCTGCATTACAAGCATTAGAAAACCCAACAGATCCAGAAAAGATTCAACCAATCTTAGACTTAATGGATGCAGTAGATAGCTACATTCCAACACCAGAAAGAGCAACAGATAAGCCATTCTTAATGCCAGTAGAAGATGTATTCACAATCACTGGTAGAGGAACAGTTGCAACTGGAAGAGTTGAAAGTGGAATTCTTCACGTAGGAGACGAAGTAGAAGTAGTTGGATTAAGTGAAGAAAGAAGAAAGACAGTAGTAACAGGAATAGAAATGTTCAGAAAGTTACTAGACGAAGCACAAGCTGGAGATAACATCGGAGCATTATTAAGAGGTGTTCAAAGAACTGATATCGAAAGAGGTCAAGTTTTAGCTAAAAGTGGATCAGTAAACCCACACAAAGCATTCGTAGGTCAAGTTTACGTATTAAAGAAAGAAGAAGGCGGAAGACATACTCCATTCTTCGATGGATATAGACCACAATTCTATTTCAGAACAACAGACGTAACAGGATCAATCAAATTACCAGACGGAATGGAAATGGTAATGCCAGGAGATCACATCGACATGAATGTTGAATTAATCACTGAAATCGCAATGAATGAAGGATTAAGATTCGCAATCAGAGAAGGTGGAAGAACTGTAGGTTCTGGAGTTGTTACTACTATAGTTAAATA
>NZ_JAQYUU010000023.1 GCF_028728205.1 Clostridium sp. 'White wine YQ' | reverse complement strand
CTGAAAATCCTCGTGTCGCTGGTTCGATTCCTGCTCGAGCCACCAAGAAAGATCTAGATTATCTAGGTCTTTTTTTTGTTCTTTCTAAACAATTAGTATATATAAGATAAAAAGAAAACAGTCAATATCAAAATATTGACTGTTTTCCTTTAAATATCTTCAATTCCGCCTAATCCAATACTGTCAGCTATTTCTCTCATAGCGAGAATAGTGTGTTCAATTATGTAATCTAAGTCCATACCTAACATTTTAGCACCATTTTCAATAATAGTTCTATCAACTCCAGCAGCAAAACCTTTAGATTTATATTTTTTCTTCACAGATTTTAGTTCTAAATCCAAAACACTTTTGGAAGGACGCATTATTGCAGCTGCAGTAATTAGTCCAGTAAGTTCATCTATAGTATATAATACCTTTTCCATTAAATGAACTGGTTCAATATCACAACAAATTCCATAACCATGACTTGCTATTGCATGAATATATTCTTCATCAATATCATGTTCTCTTAATATTTCTTGAACTTTTATACAATGTTCGTCAGGATACATCTCATAATCTAGATCATGTAATAATCCGATAATTCCCCACTTGTCTATATCTTCTTGATTTAACAGTCTTGCGAAATATCTCATTACTCCTTCAACAGTTAAGGCATGATTAAGCAGAGATTCACTTTTATTGTATTCACGTAATAAGTCCCAAGCTTCAGCTCTAGATAGTTTAACAGACATATATTTTACCTCCCCAAAAAATACAAATATAAGTACATTTTACTACTAAAATTAGAAAAAACAATAATAAAAATTCAGGACTAGTATTTGATATAAAGACAAATACTAAATTCAGGTGATAAGTATGGAAGAAGTTAAAAAATTAATAGCTATAGTTTCAAGTTCTCCCTTTGAAATAGTATTTGTATCACTGCTTATTTTTGTTGCTTCATTTATATTTAGAAAAATATTTTTAATTTATGTATCTAAATGGTGTAATAAAATAATAAAATCAACAGAGAATACCGTAGATGATAAGTTGTTTAAAGCACTAGAGAAACCTATAGCATTTCTAATTAATATGCTAGGTGTATATTTTGCACTAATGTATTTGTCTAGTAAGATATACTATAGAGAAGTTATTATAATAAATGGAAAGATATTTAAAGTGGCTTGGGTAATATTTTTCACCTGGGTTACTTATAATGTAACTACAAAAAAGTCATTATTATATAATAGGGTTAAAAGAAAATATGCTGAGAATGTATATAAGATTGTTTTTCCATTTGTATCTATTATAATAAGAATTATAGTAGTAATTATTTCTATTAGTATAATAGCAAGAGAATTTGGGTTTTCAGGATTTATAACAGGACTTGGAGTTTCTGGAGTAGTTTTTGCGTTAGCAGCTCAAGAAACATGTTCCAACTTATTTGGAGGTGTAGTTATATTAATCGATAGGCCTTTTTCTATCGGTGACTGGGTTCAAACACCAGAAGTAGAAGGCATAATAAAGGAGATAACTTTTAGAAGTACAAAAATTACTACATTTTCTGATGCTTTAGTGACTATTCCAAATGCAAAACTCGCAAATTCTCATATAACTAATTGGACACTAAGAGATGAAAGAAGAATATATTTTAGGTTGTATTTAGATTGTGAGACAGAAAGTAAAAAAATTAGAAAATTAATTTATAGAATAGAGGAATTACTAAAAAATGATTCTAGGGTAAATAAGAATGTAATTATTGTTGCATTTGATGAATTTACTAAAGAAAGTTTAGAGATTTTTATATATTTCTACACAAATGTGATGGAGTTTGTTGAATATAAAAAGACAAAAGAAGACATTAACTTAAAAATATTAGAGATAGTAGAGGAAGAAGACATTAGGTTTGCAATTAATAGAAATAAAATATATATAGATAAAAAAGAAGTTTATGATAATGAAAGGGAGAGTTAATGTGGAATATATATTAGAAGCTGCAGTTGGATCTTTTATAGAAGCGAAAATAGCGGAGGAATTAGGGGCGGATAGAATAGAATATTGTGATAATATGTTAGAAGGGGGAACTACACCTAGTATTGGCTCAATAACTATTGCTAAAAAAGTTTTAAAAACTCCATTTAATGTGATTATAAGGCCAAGAGGAGGAGACTTTGTTTATACCGAAGACGAAATCGAAATTATGAAGATGGATATTCAAGAGTGCAGGCATTTAGGTATAAATGGAATTGTAGTAGGTGTATTAAATAAAGAAAATAAAATTGATGTTGAAATAATGAAGAATTTAATCAAGCTTGCTAAGCCTATGAGTATAACTTTTCATATGGCATTTGATGAAATTCAAGATAAAAAGGAAGCAATAGATATATTAGCAGATTTGGGAGTAGACAGGATTTTGACTAAAGGTGGGGCTGACAAGGCTGAAAAAAATATAAACGAACTTGCTGAACTAATAAAATATGCAAATAAGAAAATAATAATTTTGCCAGGAGGAGGTATAACTTCTGAAAATTTTAAACGTATAGCAGAAGCTACTGGAGCAAGAGAGTTACATGGAACTAAAATTGTAGGAAATTTAAAGTAAAATAAAGCTGTCTCAAAATAATTTGGGACAGCTTTAAAATTAGTCATAATTAATAGTGCTATCTAAAATAGGTATTATTTTTCTAGCAATTTTACTTGATACTTTAAATCTATAAGAATATTTAAAATAGTCTCCAAATAAAAAATAACTTTCTCTAAAATCGTATTTTTCTTCTATTCTTTTAAATTTAATTATAAATTTAAACCCATAAGATTTTTCCTTGTATTCAAATTTTGAGATATCTTTTAAATCTATAAACAAACTTTTTTTGATTTTTTGGAGTTGATTGGTCTCTAAAATTACAAGTCTTTTGTTGGTTAAATAAAAGGTGTAATATTGCCCTATATCTCTAATCATATAAGGTACATAAGCTCTATAGTTAAAGGCATTCATATTAATCCAAAAACTAAAAGCTGTACTTTGTCCTCTAAATCTTTCTAGTAATTCTTCATTATCTAATAAGTTTGATAGAACAGTATTATCACAATCTAAAGAATTTTTAATTTTAATCTTTTCTTTAATCAACTTTTTCCTATTTTCCAAGTTTATATCTGAATCTATAGAAACGGCTTCATAATCATTTAATTCAGTTTCTGAGTAGTTAATATAATTAAAAGCTTTTAAAAGCAACTTATTCATAATAAAGCCTCCTTTTCATATCTTGCAATTTCTTTTTTCCTCTAGATATTCGGTTATAAATATAATCAGGCGATAAGTTCAATTCCTTACTTATTTCTTCAATGCTTTCTTCATTAATATATTTCTTTAAAAAGATATTTCTATCTACTTCACCTAATTTTTCTATTAATTTAAATAATTCTTCGTATTCCTCTTTTAAGGTCAAATCTTCTTCAATATTAGAAGATTCAGCTATGTCTGTAGAACTAATATCTACATTACTTTGAGATCTAGAAAATTTTCTCTTGTAATCAATTGCTTTAAATTTGGCTATTGATATAATCCAATTCTTAAATATTCCCTTATTTTCATCAAAGCAATCAATGTTATACCAAATATTCAGTAGGATATCATCAAAGCATTCGTCAATATAGTTTTTATTGTGACTTCTATCCAGGATGTTATTAATTACTGCATAAATAAGTTTTCCATAGTTATCGATAACAAGATCAAGAGACTTTGTGTCTTGGTCCCTTAGTCCATTAATAATCTTAGTATCAGTCATTTAAATATCACCTACTTTCTATTTAGTATACGAAGCATATTAAGGAGACCTATCAATTAAATTCATAAAACTTTATTAATAATATCTTAAATCAAATGATATCAACATATCTAGTATAGAAATAAAAGGAATTTGTGGATAAAATATAAATATATGCGTTAATCTGTGTATAATTTTAGGGGGATCTATGAGAAAAAGAAAAATATTTTTTATATTGGGAGTTGTACTCTTCGTAACTTTTATTATATATGTAAAAATTCAATATGATAAAGGTAATGAGATAATAGATAAAGTTATTGATAAATTACCAATTGATAAAGTTGAAGTCCCAGATGAAAGTTCAAAAGTAGATAAAAATAATAATGGGATAGCAGATCCAATAGATATAGTAAATGAGGCTAGAAAGGAAGTTGAGAAAAAGACAATATATAAGGATGCATACTATTCAGGGGGATATCCGCCTGACGGGGAGGGAGTATGTACTGATGTCATATGGAGAGGTTTTAAAGGAATAAATGTATCTATAAAGGATTTAATAGATAAAGATATTAGTGAAAATTTAGGGGCATATAAGAGAGTTAATGGAAAGCCAGACCCTAATATAGATTTTAGAAGGGTCGTAAATGAAGATATATTCTTAAAAAGAAATTGTGATAGTCTTACAACGGAATTTAAAGAAGATGATGTTAATAATTTGAAGGAATGGCAACCGGGGGACGTTGTAGTTTTTCTAGAGGGTTATGAACATATAGCTATTATTTCAGATAGAAGAGATAATAAGGGTATTCCATATGTTATCCACAATTCTCATCCATCAGCTTCAGAAGCAAAATTGAGCTGGTTTAAGAATCCTATTCACGGACATTATAGATGGAGATATTAGTTTAAGAACGTGAATAAGGTAAAAAGTTCACATTATTGTGTAACTTTCTACCTTACTTTTTATATATTCTCTATTTGCCAATCTATAGGAGTTTTTCCTATGGATTTTAAAAAGTCATTAGTTTTAGAGAATGGCTTTGAACCAAAGAAACCTCTTGAAGCAGACAATGGACTTGGATGAACAGATTTTATAATATAATGCTGAGGATTTGTTATAAATTTTTCCTTTGAAATAGCATTATTTCCCCAAAGTATAAAAACTACTGGGTCAGTCCTATCATTTAACAAGGATATTATCTTGTCAGTTAGTAGTTCCCATCCTTTTCCCTTGTGAGAGTTAGCAAGATGTTCCCTAACTGTAAGTGAGGCATTTAGAAGTAAAACTCCTTGTTCAGCCCATTTTTTTAGGTAGCCGTTATTAGGAATATAACAACCTAAATCGTCTCTAAGTTCCTTATACATATTAACTAGAGATGGTGGAATTTTAACACCAGGTTTTACTGAAAAGCTTAAACCATGTGCCTGGCCAGGTCCATGATATGGATCTTGACCTAGTATTACAGCCTTCACATTTTCGTAAGGAGTATATTCTAATGCATTAAAAATATCACCCATATTAGGGAAAATTGTTGTGGTTTTATATTCTGTAATAAGAAATTGTCTAAGTTTTAAATAATATTCTTTTTCAAATTCGTCTTTTAATAAGTCATTCCAACTATTTTTTATGTTTACCGACATAATTATCACCCTAAAATAGTATAACACTTTTCACACCATATTAAACATTGTATCAATTTTAGAAACAAGAAAACGTTATACATGAAAACACTTTTCCGTGCGTATCAGTAGTTAAAAAAGCTTGAAATTCGTTGAAAAAGAGAGTATTATATATATAGTATCTTATAAATGGACTTTGAGTAGAAAAGTGACGAAATATATATGGTAAGATACTACTTGTCGCTGCGAGAGAGCAGAGATGAAGCAAACAAATTGGTCTTTGAAAATTAAACAGAGGAAATGAAGTAAG
>NZ_JAQYUU010000021.1 GCF_028728205.1 Clostridium sp. 'White wine YQ' | reverse complement strand
CCGTAGCCTAACCTTTTAGGAGGGCGCGGCCGAAGGTAGGGTCAGCGATTGGGGTGAAGTCGTAACAAGGTAGCCGTAGGAGAACCTGCGGCTGGATCACCTCCTTTCTATGGAGAACATACTTAAGCTTACAATTAAGAATTTTGGTTTAACTAAAATTCGAGTAAGTGTTAAGTAAACAAAATAATAAATTGCACTTTAAAGATTACTACCTCTGTTTAATTTTGAAAGTACATTTAAAGAACTACTCAAGGGTAGTTCTTTTTTTGCACTAAAATATATAATTATAGTGGCGGGGATATTATGAAAGTGCTCTTATTAGTTTGTTCAGGTGAAATAATAGCAAGTATGCTGGCCGATAAAGTTAAGTCTAATGGGAGTTTGTATGGTATAAAGATAGCTACTGAAAGTTTATCTTCCATTAAGAATAAGAAAAGCATTGAACGATTTAATTCGTATGATTTATTAATTATATGGACAAATGTTAATTTGGATTTTATTAAGTTGTCTAAGAATATAAATTATTTTGATGGAATATTACTAACTCCTCAAATTAGGTACATATTAAATTCCATAGAATCAGTTGTGAAGGATACTAACACATCTTGTGAATTTATAGAGGTTAGAGATATGGTAACTATGGATGGCGAAGGTATTCTTAAACAAATTTTAGTCATGATTGAAAATAAATAGTATATTAGGTATTGACATAGTAGCTTAATATTTATATAATACTATATGTCGCTACGACCTAGTGACAAAGTTCTTTGAAAATTGCACATAGTATAAAATTTGTTTTTAAAACAAAGCCAGTTGGCAAATGTAACTATTAATAGTTACACATGTATGAATTAATGATAGCATTTAGGAAATACTCGCATATTACTAAATGCAAATAAATAGTTAATTCACAGGAGAATCATTTATGATTCGACCGAGAAGGCTTAGAAACGAGCAGTACGCGGAGATGAGGAGCGAGGAGCAGAGCATAGTTCACCTATGTGAGCACCACAGCGATGAAATCGACAAAGTAATGCGAAGTTTATAAGACTTTGAGTTAAAGGTCAAGT
>NZ_JAQYUU010000020.1 GCF_028728205.1 Clostridium sp. 'White wine YQ' | reverse complement strand
AGTGTTAAGTAAACAAAATAATAAATTGCACTTTAAAGATTACTACCTCTGTTTAATTTTGAGAGAGTCAATATTCATTATTGAATCTCTATATGTGGGGGTATAGCTCAGCTGGGAGAGCACCTGCCTTGCACGCAGGGGGTCAAGAGTTCGAATCTCTTTATCTCCACCACATATGGGCCTATAGCTCAGCTGGTTAGAGCGCACGCCTGATAAGCGTGAGGTCGATGGTTCGAGTCCATTTAGGCCCACCATTTGTTCTTTGAAAATTGCACATAGTATAAAATTTGTTTTTAAAAACAAAGCCAGTTGGCAAAAAAGTAACTATTTAATAGTTACTCATGTAAAGCTGAATTTAAATCTAAGAAATACTCGCATATTATTAGATTTAAGATATGAATTACTTTATAGGTTAAGCTATAAAGGGCGCATGGTGAATGCCTTGGCATCGGGAGCCGAAGAAGGACGTGATAAGCTGCGATAAGTTTCGGGTAGGCGCAAATAGCCTGTGATCCGGAAATTTCCGAATGAGGAAACTCACATGGGAAACCCCATGTATCCTTAAGTGAATACATAGCTTAAGGAGGGTACACTCAGGGAACTGAAACATCTAAGTACCTGAAGGAAGAGAAAGAAAAATCGATGTCCCTAGTAGCGGCGAGCGAATAGGAAAGAGCCCAAACCAGAAATTTATTTCTGGGGTTTCGGACAGCACCTAAATACTAAATTGCGTTAATCGAAGAGAACTGGAAAGTTCCACCGTAGGAGGTAATAGTCCTGTAGATGAAAATGCGAAATAGTCAGTTCTGATCCAGAGTACCACGAGACACGTGAAACCTTGTGGGAAGCAGGGAGGACCACCTCCCAAGGCTAAATACTACCCGATGACCGATAGTGAAGCAGTACCGTGAGGGAAAGGTGAAAAGAACCCCGGGAGGGGAGTGAAATAGAACCTGAAACCGTGTGCCCACAACCGGTCAGAGCACCATATGAGTGTGATGACGTGCTTTTTGTAGAACGAGCCAACGAGTTACGGTATGTAGCAAGGTTAAGTACTTAAGGTACGGAGCCGAAGGGAAACCGAGTCTGAATAGGGCACAGAGTTGCATGCCGTAGACCCGAAACCGGGTGACCTATCCATGGCCAGGTTGAAGCGAGAGTAAAATCTCGTGGAGGACCGAACCACGTTGGTGTTGAAAAACCATGGGATGAGCTGTGGATAGCGGAGAAATTCCAATCGAACTCGGAGATAGCTGGTTCTCCTCGAAATAGCTTTAGGGCTAGCGTCGGATATGAGTAATGGAGGTAGAGCACTGAATGGGCTAGGGGGCATATCGCTTACCGAACCTTATCAAACTCCGAATGCCATATACTATGAGTCCGGCAGTCAGACTGCGAATGATAAGATCCGTAGTCAAAAGGGAAACAGCCCAGATCGTCAGCTAAGGTCCCAAAGTGTAAGTTAAGTGGAAAAGGATGTGGGATTTCTAAGACAACTAGGATGTTGGCTTAGAAGCAGCCACTCATTAAAAGAGTGCGTAATAGCTCACTAGTCGAGAGATCCTGCGCCGAAGATGTTCGGGGCTCAAACTTACCACCGAAGCTACGGGCTTGCGTAA
>NZ_JAQYUU010000019.1 GCF_028728205.1 Clostridium sp. 'White wine YQ' | reverse complement strand
AACCTTATCAAACTCCGAATGCCATATACTATGAGTCCGGCAGTCAGACTGCGAATGATAAGATCCGTAGTCAAAAGGGAAACAGCCCAGATCGTCAGCTAAGGTCCCAAAGTGTAAGTTAAGTGGAAAAGGATGTGGGATTTCTAAGACAACTAGGATGTTGGCTTAGAAGCAGCCACTCATTAAAAGAGTGCGTAATAGCTCACTAGTCGAGAGATCCTGCGCCGAAGATGTTCGGGGCTCAAACTTACCACCGAAGCTACGGGCTTGCTTATGGCAAGCGGTAGAGGAGCGTCGTAATCGGGCTGAAGTCGTACCGTAAGGAGCGGTGGACTGATTACGAGTGAGAATGTTGGCATTAGTAGCGAGATGTGAGTGAGAATCTCACAGGCCGAAAACCTAAGGTTTCCTCAGGAAGGCTCGTCCGCTGAGGGTTAGTCGGGACCTAAGCCGAGGCCGAAAGGCGTAGGTGATGGACAATCGGTTGATATTCCGATACCACTACCATCGTTATTACCGATGGCGTGACGCAGGAGGATAGGGTGTGCTAGCTATTGGATGCTAGTCTAAGCACTAAGGGAGTTAAGATAGGCAAATCCGTCTTAACAATTCTGAGGTGTTATGGGGAAGTCCATTTTGGATGAAGTACCTGATTCCACGCTGCCAAGAAAAGCGTCTAGGGAGAGAAGTAGTGCCCGTACCGCAAACCGACACAGGTAGGTGAGGAGAGAATCCTAAGGCCGGCGGAAGAATTGCAGTTAAGGAACTCGGCAAATTGACCCCGTAACTTCGGGAGAAGGGGTGCCTACGAGAGTAGGTCGCAGAGAATAGGCCCAAGCAACTGTTTAGCAAAAACACAGGTCTCTGCTAAAGCGAAAGCTGATGTATAGGGGCTGACGCCTGCCCGGTGCTGGAAGGTTAAGGGGAACACTTAGCGCAAGCGAAGGTGTGAACTTAAGCCCCAGTAAACGGCGGCCGTAACTATAACGGTCCTAAGGTAGCGAAATTCCTTGTCGGGTAAGTTCCGACCCGCACGAATGGCGTAATGATTTGGGCACTGTCTCAACTGCAAATCCGGCGAAGTTGTAGTGCAAGTGAAGATGCTTGCTACCCGCGATTGGACGGAAAGACCCCGTAGAGCTTTACTGTAGCTTAGCATTGAGTTTCGATATTGTCTGTACAGGATAGGTGGGAGACTAGGAAGCTAGGGCGTCAGCCTTAGTGGAGTCATCCTTGGGATACCACCCTGACAGTATTGGGATTCTAACTGGACACCATGAATCTGGTGACAGGACATTGTTAGGTGGGCAGTTTGACTGGGGCGGTCGCCTCCAAAAAAGTAACGGAGGCGCTCAAAGGTTCCCTCAGAAGGGTCGGAAATCCTTCGAAGAGTGCAAAGGCAGAAGGGAGCCTGACTGCGACACCTACAAGTGGAGCAGGGACGAAAGTCGGACTTAGTGATCCGGTGGTACCTCGTGGGAGGGCCATCGCTCAACGGATAAAAGCTACCTCGGGGATAACAGGCTGATCTCCCCCAAGAGTCCACATCGACGGGGAGGTTTGGCACCTCGATGTCGGCTCGTCGCATCCTGGGGCTGAAGTAGGTCCCAAGGGTTGGGCTGTTCGCCCATTAAAGCGGCACGCGAGCTGGGTTCAGAACGTCGTGAGACAGTTCGGTCCCTATCCGTCGCGGGCGTAGGAAATTTGAGAGGAGCTGTCCTTAGTACGAGAGGACCGGGATGGACTGACCTCTGGTGTACCAGTTGTTCCGCCAGGAGCATAGCTGGGTAGCTAAGTCGGGAAGGGATAAACGCTGAAAGCATCTAAGCGTGAAGCCCACCTCAAGATAAGATTTCCCATAGCGTAAGCTAGTAAGATCCCTTGAAGAACACAAGGTTGATAGGTGAGGGGTGTAAGTGTGGTAA
>NZ_JAQYUU010000018.1 GCF_028728205.1 Clostridium sp. 'White wine YQ' | reverse complement strand
TGGAAGAACTGTAGGTTCTGGAGTTGTTACTACTATAGTTAAATAATACAGAATATTCAAGGACTGGGTTTGACACCTGGTCCTTTAAATAGGAACAAATTATTGACTTTGTTATATATTTGTGATAATGTAATGAAGTAACTGACATAGTGTAGATTTATATACTGTGTTTTAGTTTACGTTATATATAATAAACTGGAGGTGCAGACCATGAGAGTAAAGATAACTTTAGCTTGCACAGAGTGCAAACAAAGAAACTATAACTCAATGAAGAATAAGAAAAATGACCCAGATAGATTAGAAATGAAAAAGTACTGCAAGTTTTGTAAAAAACATACTCTTCACAGAGAAACAAAATAATCTTTTAGGTTTCAGCAATTTTAAGGATGTGAATAAAAATGGCTGTCAATGGCAAGGTTAAAAAAGAGTCTGCATCAAAAAAAGAAGCAGGCATTGTTAAGTTTTTTAGAGAGGTTAAGGCTGAAGTTAAAAGAATAACATGGCCTAATAAGAATGAAGCAAAGAAAGCCTTTATAGCAACAGTAGCCTTTACACTATTTTACATAGTGTTAGTAGGCGGGTTCGACCTTGTTTTTAAAAACCTCTTTGAATTAATTTTTAAATTAAAATAAAGGGAGGTTTGGATGAGCTGTTCATCTGTATAATATGAGTGAAAGAGCTAGATGGTACGTAGTACACACATATTCAGGATATGAAAATAAAGTTAAGGCCAACCTTGAGAAAACCATAGAGAATAGAGGACTTGAAGGTTTAATACATGATATGCAAGTTCCGATGGAAGAATCCGTTGAAGAAAAAGATGGTAAACAAAAGGTTACCCTTAAAAAGAAGTTTCCAGGGTATGTTTTAGTGAAAATGATCATGAATGACGACTCTTGGTATGTTGTAAGAAACACAAGAGGAGTTACAGGATTTGTAGGACCAGGATCCAAACCAGTTCCTCTTACTGATGAAGAAGTTGACTCAATGGGAGTTGTAGATATTCCTGAGGAGATTTATTTAGAAGTTGGAGAAAGTGTTAGGATTTCATCAGGTCCATTTAAGGACATGGTTGCTACAATAGTAGAAGTAAACACTGAAAAGCGCAAGGTAAAAGCCTTAGCTGAATTCTTCGGTAGAGAAACGTCAATCGAAGCAGAATTTAATCAAGTTGAAAAATTAGTTTAATACTAATTTTACAAATAGAGACCAAGGTCTTAATTAAGTGGGAGGGCATAAGCCCGTATTACCACAGTATAGGAGGAATAACAGATGGCTAAGAAAGTAACAGGAATGATTAAACTTCAACTTGCTGCAGGAAAAGCAACACCAGCTCCACCAGTTGGTCCAGCATTAGGACAACATGGGGTTAATATAATGGGATTCTGTAAGGAGTTCAATGCTAAGACTGCTGATAAGGCTGGTTTAATAATACCAGTAGTTATAACAGTATACCAAGACAGATCTTTTAGTTTTATACTAAAAACTCCACCAGCTGCTGTTTTAATTAAGAAGGAATTAGGATTAGAAAGTGGTTCAGGAGTACCAAACAGAACTAAGGTTGGTAAAATAACTAAGGAACAAATTAGAAAGATAGCTGAATTAAAGATGCCAGATTTAAATGCTGCATCAGTTGAAACAGCTATGAGTATGATTGAAGGTACTGCTAGAAGTATGGGAGTAACTGTAGTCGAATAATTTCTTGAATCGGTGGGAGGTAAAAACCGTTAATACCACAAAGGAGGCTTATATATGGGAAAGAATTATGTTGAAAGTGCAAAATTAGTTGATAAGAGTGCTTTATACACTCCATCAGAAGCTTTAGATTTAGCTGTTAAAACTGCTAAAGCAAAGTTTGATGAAACAATAGAAATACACGTAAGATTAGGTGTAGATCCAAGACATGCTGATCAACAAGTAAGAGGTGCTGTAGTATTACCACACGGTACTGGTAGATCAGTAAAGGTATTAGTTTTCGCTAAAGGAGATAAAGCAAAGGAAGCAGAAGCTGCTGGAGCTGATTTCGTTGGAGCAGAAGAACTAGTTACAAAAATTCAAAGTGAAAATTGGTTTGACTACGATGTAGTTGTAGCAACTCCAGATATGATGGGTGTTGTTGGAAGATTAGGTAGAGTATTAGGACCTAAGGGATTAATGCCAAACCCAAAATCAGGAACAGTTACATTTGATGTTGCTAAAGCAATAGCAGATATTAAAGCAGGTAAAGTTGAGTACAGAGTTGATAAAACAGCTATAGTACACTGTCCAATTGGAAAGAAATCTTTTGGAGTAGAAAAATTAGCTGATAACTTCCGTACTTTAATGGAAGCTATAGTTAAAGCTAAACCAGCAGCTGCAAAAGGACAATACGTTAAGTCAGTTTCTTTATCAGCTACAATGGGACCTGGAGTAAAAGTTAATCCTGTTAAAGTTTTAGAATAATATTGACAATGATCAATCCTTATGGTAGAATTGATTTCGTTGTGATAACTGAATAGGTGTACCGTAGACAGTGGGTGCTAATGCATAACGTATATCGACCTACCGAGGGTTCCATACATTTGAATGTAATGGGTCTTTCCTGGTCTGCGGAGAGACCCTTTCTTAATTATAAAAAGCAGTAATAGACTGTGAGGAGGTGGACACACAGTGGCAAACAAGAATAGACAATTAAAAGAAGCTAAAGTTGCTGAGATTAAAGAAAAGTTAGAGAAAGCTCAATCAGTTGTTCTTGCAAATTATCAAGGATTAACAGTTGAAGAAGATACTCAACTTAGAAAGAGTCTTAGAGAAGCTGGTATAGAATACAAGGTATATAAAAATACTTTAGTAACATTAGCAGCAAAAGAATTAGGCCATGAAGGAATTGTTCAATATTTAGAAGGACCAGTATCTGTAGCAATAGGTTATGAAGATGCAACAGCTCCTGCAAGAGTATTAAATGATTTCGCTAAAGGTCATAAGAAATTAGAATTAAAAGCTGGTTTAGTAGCTGGAGAAGTGTATGATTCAGAAAAAGTTAAACAACTTGCTGAAATACCACCAAAGGAAGTTCTTATTGCGAAACTTCTTGGAAGCTTCAAGGCTCCATTATCAAATCTTGCATACTTATTAAATGCAGTTAAAGATAAAAAAGAATCAGAATCAGCTGAATAAAAAATAAAAAGTTTAAAAAATTTCGGAGGTGCTAAAAAATGACAAAGGAACAAATAATTGACGCTATAAAAGCAATGAGCGTTTTAGAATTAAATGATTTAGTAAAAGCTTGTGAAGAAGAATTCGGAGTAAGTGCTGCTGCACCAGTAGCTGCTGCAGGTGTTGCTGCACCAGGAGCTGCTGCTGAAGAAAAAACTGAATTTGATGTAGTTTTAGCTAGCGCTGGAGCTAACAAAATCAAAGTTATCAAAGTTGTTAGAGAAATAACTGGATTAGGATTAAAGGAAGCTAAAGAAATAGTTGACGGAGCTCCTAAGACATTAAAAGAAGCTGTAGCTAAAGAAGAAGCTGAAGATATCAAAGCTAAATTAGCTGAAGTTGGAGCAGAAGTTGAAGTAAAATAATTTCTGTTTAGCATAAAAGAGGTGCTATTATTAGCACCTCTTTAGTTTCTTCAAAATAACTTTAAAAAAGTGTTAATTTAGGGTTTAAATTCTTAATTAGCATTGACATACCAAATTTGTTATGATATTATCATTTAATGTACTATTCAATATGGATTAGTATATATAATTTTAGGATAACCGTATAATAAATGAAGAAAATGGTTATACTAAAATGATGACATTACCCGAAAGTGGCTTTCCTTAAAGGGGGAAGTACGTACTTTTGGTTATTTTAGTTTAAACAAGGGGTGAAAGTTGATGGTACATCCTGTCCAAGTGGGAAAAAGAACTAGAATGAGCTTCGCTAAGGTTAAAGAAGTTACTGACATGCCAAATCTAATTGAGGTACAATTAGATTCTTATAACTGGTTCCTAAAAGAAGGTCTTTATGAGGTTTTTGAAGATGTAAACCCAATATCGAACTTTACAGGTAACTTAGTTTTAGAATTTACTGACTTCAACTTAGATAAGGAAAATATTAAGTACTCAGTAGAAGAGTGCAAAGAGAGAGATGCGACTTATGCAGCGCCTTTAAAAGTATCAGTAAGGCTACAGAACAAGGAAACAGGCGAAATTAAAGAGCAAGAGGTTTTCATGGGAGATTTCCCATTAATGACTGAGCAAGGTACTTTTATAATAAACGGTGCTGAAAGAGTTATAGTTAGCCAATTGGTTAGATCTCCAGGAGTTTATTATAGTGTTGCGAGAGATAAAAGTGGTAAAAAACTTTTTTCTTCAACAGTTATTCCAAACAGAGGTGCATGGTTAGAATATGAAACAGATTCTAATGATGTAATATATGTAAGGATTGATAAAACAAGAAAACTTCCAATTACAATACTTGCTAGAGCCATGGGATTTGGAACCGATGGTGAGCTTTTAGAGTATTTCGGAGAAGAAGAAAGATTTAAAGCAACAATTGAAAAAGATAATACTAAAACAAAAGAAGAAGCTCTATTAGAAATATATAAGAGATTAAGACCAGGTGAACCTCCAACAGTTGATAGCGCAGTATCACTTATTGATTCTCTTTTCTTTGATGCAAAGAGATATGATTTATCAAGAGTTGGAAGATACAAATTTAATAAGAAGTTAGCCATAAATCTTAGAATTGTTAATCAAATAGCAGCTTTGGATATCGTGAATCCTGAAACAGGAGAAGTTCTTGTTGAAAAAGGTCAAAAGATCACGAGAAAAATGGCAGAAGAAATTCAAAATATAGGAATAAATTCAGTTGATGTACTAGTTGATGACAGAGTTATCAGAGTAATAGGTAATCATTTTGTTGATCTAAGTAAACATGTGAGCTTTGATCCAGAAGAATTAAATATTAGAGAATTTGTTCACTATCCAACATTAAAAGAAATCCTTGAAACCTATTCAGATGAAGAAGATATAAAGGATGCAATCAAAAAGAATATTACTAGACTTATACCAAAACATATAATCAGAGATGATATGTATGCAACAATAAGTTATGAAATAGGCTTAGCTTATGGTATAGGGTATGTGGATGATATAGATCATTTAGGTAATAGAAGAGTTAGAAGCGTAGGTGAACTTTTACAAAATCAATTTAGAATTGGTTTATCTAGAATGGAAAGAGTAGTTAAAGAAAGAATGACTATTCAAGACCAAGAAGGAATCACTCCGCAAGTGTTAATTAACATAAGACCAGTTGCTGCAGCTATCAAAGAATTCTTCGGTAGTTCACAACTTTCTCAGTTCATGGATCAGATTAATCCATTATCTGAATTAACACATAAAAGAAGGTTATCTGCTCTTGGACCAGGAGGTCTTTCAAGAGAAAGAGCTGGTTTTGAAGTAAGAGACGTTCACCATTCACATTATGGAAGAATGTGTCCTATAGAAACACCAGAAGGACCAAACATAGGATTAATAAACTCTCTTGCAACTTATGCAAGAGTTAATGAATATGGATTTATAGAAACTCCATATAGAGTTGTAGATAAAGAAACAGGAATAATTGAAAAAGATGTTAGATATTTTACAGCTGATGTAGAAGATCAATACTACGTTGCTCAAGCAAATGAGCCTTTAGATGAAGAACTACGTTTTGTTGATTCAAGAGTTACTGTTAGATATTTAGAAGACGTACTTGTTATTCCAAGAGAAGATGTTGATTTGATGGATGTATCTCCAAGACAAATAGTATCTGTAGCAACAGCTATGATACCATTCTTAGAGAACGATGATGCATCAAGAGCACTGATGGGATCAAACATGCAACGTCAAGCTGTACCACTATTAAAACCACAAGCTCCTATCGTGGGAACAGGTATAGAATATAAAGCTGCAGTTGACTTAGGGGTATTACCTAAGGCAAGAAATGCAGGGGTAGTATCTTATGTTAGTGGTAATGAAATTAGAGTTAAAAGAGATTCTGATGGTGGAACTGATATATACAGACTACTTAAGTTTAAGAGAAGTAACCAAGGTACATGTATAAATCAGAGACCAATTGTTTCTAAAGGAGAAGTAGTATCAGAAGGAACTGTATTAGCTGATGGACCTTCTACTGATTTAGGAGAAATTGCTTTAGGAAAGAATATTAGAATGGGATTCATAACATGGGAAGGTTATAACTATGAGGATGCTATGCTAATATCTGAAGAATTGGTAAGAGAAGATGTATTTACTTCAATTCATATAGAAGAATATGAATGTGAAGCTAGAGATACTAAATTAGGACCTGAAGAAATTACAAGAGATATACCTAATGTTGGTGAAGATGCAATTAGAGATTTAGACGAGAGAGGAATCATCAGAATAGGTGCTGAAGTTAGATCAGGAGATATTCTAGTTGGAAAAGTTACTCCAAAGGGAGAAACTGAATTAACTGCAGAAGAAAGATTATTAAGAGCAATCTTTGGTGAAAAAGCTAGAGAAGTAAGAGATACTTCTTTAAGAGTTCCTCACGGAGAAGCTGGTATAATTGTAGATGTAAAAGTGTTTACTAGAGAAAATGGAGATGAACTTACTCCAGGAGTAAATGAACTAGTAAGATGTTATATAGCTCAAAAGAGAAAAATATCTGTAGGAGATAAGATGGCTGGACGTCATGGTAATAAAGGGGTTGTCTCAAGAGTATTACCTGAAGAAGATATGCCATTCTTACCAGATGGAAGACCACTTCAAATCTGTTTAAATCCACTAGGAGTTCCTTCACGTATGAACATTGGTCAGGTGTTGGAAGTTCACTTAGGTTGGGCTGCAAGCAAGCTTGGATGGCATATAGCTACTCCGGTATTTGATGGAGCTACAGAAAAAGATATTGAAGAATGTCTAGAACAAGCTGGATACAATGCTAATGGTAAAACTGTTTTATATGATGGTAGAACAGGTGAACCTTTTGATAATGAAGTTACTGTTGGGATAATGTATATTTTAAAACTTGCCCATTTAGTTGATGATAAGATTCATGCTAGAAGTACTGGACCATATTCATTAGTAACTCAACAACCACTTGGAGGTAAAGCTCAATTTGGTGGTCAAAGATTCGGAGAAATGGAAGTTTGGGCTCTAGAAGCATATGGAGCTGCACACACACTTCAAGAAATATTAACTGTAAAATCTGATGATGTTGTAGGTAGAGTTAAAACTTATGAAGCTATAGTTAAGGGTGAAAACATACCTGAACCAGGAGTGCCAGAATCATTTAAGGTTCTTATAAAAGAACTTCAAGCTTTATGCTTAGATGTTAAAGTGCTTAATGATGAAAATCAAGAAGTTAAGCTAAAAGAACTTGGAGAAGATGAAGAAACTGCTGAATTAGATGTAAATATAGAAGGCAATGAAGACATTGTTCCACCAGCACCAGAGGGAGATGACAGTTACTTAACTACTGATGAAGAATTAGAAGAAGAATTAGACTATGATTCTTTTCAGTTAGAAGAATTCCAAGAAGATTTAGAACTTGATGATTTTAATGATGAACACTAATTTATGAAGGGAGGATAAACCCTTGATCGAATTAAATAATTTTGATGCTTTGCAAATTGGCTTAGCATCACCAGAACAAATAAGAGAATGGTCTAGAGGCGAAGTTAAAAAACCAGAAACTATAAACTATAGAACTTTAAAACCAGAAAGAGATGGTCTATTCTGCGAAAGGATATTTGGACCAATAAAAGACTGGGAATGTCATTGTGGAAAATATAAGAGAGTAAGATATAAGGGAATTGTTTGTGACAGATGTGGTGTTGAAGTAACAAAGGCAAAAGTTAGAAGAGAGAGAATGGGGCACATAGAATTAGCAGCCCCAGTATCTCATATATGGTACTTCAAAGGTATTCCATCTAGAATGGGATTAATATTAGATATGTCACCAAGAGCACTTGAAAAGATATTATATTTTGCTTCTTATGTTGTAATTGATCCAAAAGAAACTCCATTATTGAAAAAGCAACTATTAAATGAAAAAGAATATAGAGAAGCTTGTGATAAATATGGAGAAGAAAGTTTCAGTGCAGGAATGGGAGCTGAATCAATTAAGCAATTACTTGCAGAAATTGATTTAGAAAAAGGTTCTGTTGAGTTAAAAGAAGAATTAAAACAAAGTACAGGACAAAAGAAAATTAGAATTATAAGAAGATTAGAAGTGGTTGAGTCATTCAGAAAGTCAGGAAACAATCCTGAATGGATGATAATTGATGTAATACCAGTAATACCACCAGATTTAAGACCTATGGTTCAATTAGACGGTGGAAGATTTGCAACTTCTGATTTAAATGACTTATATAGAAGAGTTATTAACAGAAACAATAGACTTAAAAAATTACTTGATCTTGGAGCACCAGACATCATTGTTAGAAACGAAAAAAGAATGCTTCAAGAAGCAGTAGATGCATTGATAGATAATGGAAGAAGAGGGAGACCTGTAACAGGACCAGGAAATAGACCACTTAAGTCATTATCAGATATGCTTAAAGGAAAACAAGGAAGATTTAGACAAAACTTACTAGGTAAGAGAGTTGACTATTCAGGTAGATCAGTTATAGTTGTTGGACCTGAATTAAAGATGTATCAATGTGGTCTTCCAAAAGAAATGGCATTAGAATTATTTAAACCATTCGTAATGAAAAAGCTTGTTCAAGATGGAGTTGCACACAACATCAAAGCTGCAAAAAGAATGGTTGAAAGAGTTAGTCCACAAGTATGGGATGTTCTTGAAGAAGTTATCATGGATCATCCAGTATTACTTAACCGTGCACCTACTCTTCATAGACTTGGAATTCAAGCATTCCAACCAGTACTAGTTGAAGGAAGAGCTATTAAGTTACATCCATTAGTATGTACAGCATATAACGCTGACTTTGATGGAGACCAAATGGCTGTACACGTTCCTTTATCAGTAGAAGCTCAAGCAGAAGCAAGATTCTTAATGCTTGCAGCAGGAAATATACTTAAGCCATCTGATGGAAAGCCAGTTTCAGTTCCAACACAAGATATGGTTTTAGGTTCATATTATTTAACAGTTGATAAGGATGGAGTTAAGGGGGAAGGTTCTTACTTCTCTTCAGTAGATGAAGTTTTAATGGCTTACTCGCTAAAAGAAATTAATATTCATGCTAAAATCAATGTTAAAGTTTCTAAAACTATTGATGGTGTTGTTAAGACTGGAATTATTAAAACTACAGTTGGAAAGATTATATTTAATGAATCAATTCCTCAAGATTTAGGATATGTTGATAGAACTAAAGAAGGCGAAATGCTTAACTTAGAAGTAGATTTCCTAGTAACTAAGAAAACATTAGGTGGAATTATAGATAAGTGTTATGTAAAACACGGACCTATAAAAACATCAATAATGTTAGATAATATAAAGGCTACTGGATATCACTATTCATCAATTGGTGCTATAACTATAGCAGCATCTGATATGATAGTTCCAGATAGAAAGTATGAATTACTTAAAGAAACTGATGAAACTGTAGATAAGATTGAAAAAATGTTCAGAAGAGGTCTTATTTCAGATGAAGAAAGATATGACAGAGTAATTCAAAAGTGGACTGATACAACTGAAGAAGTTGCGAATGCACTTATGGATAGTATGGATAGATTTAATCCAATATTCATGATGGCAGACTCAGGAGCCAGAGGTTCTAAGTCTCAAATTAAGCAACTTGCTGGTATGAGAGGACTTATGGCAAATCCTTCTGGTAAGATTATTGAGCAACCTATCAGAGCATCATTCAGAGAAGGTCTTGATATATTAGAATACTTCATTTCAACACATGGAGCTAGAAAAGGTAATGCAGATACAGCGTTAAAGACTGCCGATTCTGGATACTTAACAAGAAGATTAGTTGATGTATCACAAGATGTTATAGTAAGAAGTGAAGATTGTGGTGCAACTGATGGTATTGTTGTAAGTGATATCAAAGAAGGAAATGAAGTAATTGAACCTTTAAAAGAAAGATTAACTGGTAGATATAATGCTGAGGATATAATAGATCCATCATCAGGAGATATAATTGTGCCAAGAGACACATATATGGATACTTACTTAGCTGAAAAAATAGTTAAGGCTGGAGTTAAAAAGGTTAAAATAAGATCTGTCTTCACATGTAAGTCAAAGATTGGTGTTTGTGCTAAATGCTATGGTATGAACATGGCAACTGGACAAAAAATTAACATTGGTGAAGCTGTTGGAATTATTGCAGCTCAATCAATTGGAGAACCAGGTACACAGCTTACAATGAGAACATTCCATACAGGTGGAGTTGCTGGAGCAGATATAACTCAAGGTCTTCCTAGAGTTGAAGAATTGTTTGAAGCAAGAAAACCTAAGGGATTAGCAATAGTAAGTGAAATTCCTGGTACTGTAAGCATTGAAGAAACAAAGAAAAAGAGAATTGTTAATGTTATTTCAAATGAAGGCGAAGAAAAAAGTTATGATATACCATTCGGATCAAGAATAAAAGTGAACGATGGAGACATAATAGTAGCAGGAGATGAAATAACTGAAGGTTCAGTTAATCCTCATGATATCATGGGAATTAAAGGTGTTGACGGAGCAAGACAATATCTTCTTTCAGAAGTTCAAAAAGTTTACAGATTACAAGGTGTTGATATTAATGATAAGCATCTTGAAGTAGTAATCAGACAAATGACTAGAAAGATTAAGATTTCTGAGTCTGGAGATACTGACCTACTTCCAGGAACAATGATAGATATGTTTGACTTTGCTGAAGAAAACGAAAGAGTAACGGCTTTTGGTGGAGAAGTAGCACAAGGTGAACAAGTGCTTCTAGGAATCACAAAAGCAGCTCTTGCAACAGATAGTTTCCTTTCTGCAGCATCATTCCAAGAAACTACAAGAGTTCTTACAGATGCAGCAATAAAAGGAAAGATTGATCCATTACTAGGATTGAAAGAAAATGTAATCATAGGTAAGTTGATTCCAGCTGGTACAGGTATGTTAAGATATAGAACTGTAAAACTTAACACTGAAGATAACCTAGCAGAGGTTGGAGTAGACGATACTTTAGAGAGTTTTGATGAAAATTCTATCGTGAATTCTATTGAGGAATAACAAATCAATATTATTGACATGTGTATGCTTAGATGATAAAATAATCTTTGTGTGATTTGCAAAGCTACACTTTAGTATGCATTTGTCTACATGATTATATGAGGCAAAGTTTTAAATAAACTTTGCCCATGTTCTGTGTAATTAGGGGGTATCTCATGATAGACAGACTAGTAGGTAAAAAGCTTATTGGTATTAAACAATGTGCGAAGGCTATTAAAAATGGTCAAGGCGTTGAATTATATGTAGCTAAAGATGCAGACGAAAGGCTAATTTCTCCTTTAGTAGAGTTAGCTGAAGGTAAAAACATAAAAGTAGTATATATTGACACCATGAGGGAATTAGGCAAAATGTGTAGTATAGAAGTTGGATCATCTGCAACTCTAATACTATAAAAGAGCTAATATCTAAATTAAAATAGATAATAGAAAATCAGGAGGTGAAAACATGCCAACTATTAGCCAATTAGTTAGAAAAGGCAGAAAGACAATAGCAGCTAAATCAACTGCACCAGCACTAAAAGAAAATCCACAAAAAAGAGGGGTATGTACTGTTGTTAAAACTACAACTCCAAAGAAACCAAACTCAGCTTTAAGAAAAATAGCAAGAGTTAGATTAACTAACGGTTACGAAGTAACTGCTTATATCGGTGGAGTAGGTCACAACTTACAAGAACACAGTGTTGTTCTTATAAGAGGTGGAAGAGTTAAGGATCTTCCCGGTGTAAGATACCACATCGTTAGAGGAGCTCTTGACTGTGCTGGAGTTGCAAACAGAATGCAATCCAGATCAAAATATGGTGCAAAGAGACCAAAGGCAGCAAAGTAATTTGCTAATTTAGTGCAATGTCTTCAGCGTTTACATAGATAGATAATTATGTTTTATATAGATTGCGGAAGCCAGAGCACTTTGCGGCAAACACTGTCGAGTACCAGTGAACTTAAACTAAATTGTTAAGGAGGGAAGAAAAGTGCCAAGAAAAGGACATATAGCTAAAAGAGATGTATTACCAGATCCAGTGTACAATTCAAAAGTTGTTACTAAATTTATAAACAGTATCATGGAAGATGGTAAAAAAGGTGTAGCTCAAAAAATATGCTACGGAGCATTTGAAATCATTGAACAAAAAACAGGAAAAGAAGCAATGGAAGTATTTGAGGCAGCAATGAACAATGTAATGCCATTGTTAGAAGTAAAAGCAAGAAGAATAGGTGGAGCTAACTATCAAGTACCGATAGAAGTTAGACCTGAAAGAAGACAGACTCTAGGAATCAGATGGATACTTACTGCTGTAAGAAAAAGAAGCGAAAAGTACATGAGAGAAAAGTTAGCTGCAGAATTAATTGATGCATCTAACAATACTGGAGCAGCTGTTAAGAAGAGAGAAGATACTCATAAAATGGCTGAAGCTAATAAAGCATTTGCTCATTACAGATACTAATCTTAAAACTGTTTTGGCGAAGGCCAAAACAGTTTTGTTAAATTTAATTATATATTCGAGAGGAGGAAATATTTCATGGCTAGAAAATATCCTTTAGAGAAATTCCGTAACTTTGGAATAATGGCTCATATAGATGCTGGTAAGACTACAACTACTGAGCGTATATTATTCTATACTGGAAGAAGTCATAAAATAGGAGAAGTTCATGAAGGCGCAGCTACTATGGACTGGATGGTTCAAGAACAAGAAAGAGGTATAACAATTACTTCAGCTGCAACAACATGTGTTTGGAAAGAACATGAATTAAATATAATAGATACACCAGGACACGTAGATTTCACAATCGAAGTTGAAAGATCATTAAGAGTACTTGATGGTGCTGTTACAGTTCTAGATGCAAAATCAGGGGTTGAACCTCAAACTGAGACAGTATGGAGACAGGCAGATAAATACGGTGTTCCAAGAATGATCTATGTAAATAAAATGGATGCTACTGGAGCAGATTTCTTCAGATGTGTTAACACTGTAAGAGATAGATTAAAAGCTAATGCAGTGCCAATACAAATTCCAGTTGGAGCTGAAGATCAATTCAAAGGTATTATAGATCTTATAAAGAATAAGGCTGAAATATACTATGATGATTTAGGTAAAGACGTAAGAGAAGAAGATATTCCAGCTGATTTAGTTGATCAAGCAGAAGAATACAGATCTGCAATGATTGAAGCAATTGCTGAAACTGATGAAGAGTTAATGATGAAATACCTTGATGGTGAAGAAATAACTGAAGAAGAGTTAAAGAGTGCTTTAAGAAAAGCTACAATTGGCAATGAAATAGTACCATGTATTTGTGGTTCTTCATATAAGAACAAAGGAGTACAACAAATGATTGATGGTGTTGTTGATTTCTTACCATCACCATTAGATATTCCAGCTGTTCAAGGAACAACTTTAGATGGAAAAGAAGATTCAAGAGAAGCAGCTGATGATGTACCAATGTCAGCTTTAGCATTCAAAATCGCTACTGACCCATTCGTTGGTAAGTTAGCATTCACAAGAATATACTCAGGAGTAATGCATAGTGGTTCTTATGTTCTTAACTCAACTAAGGGTAAGAAAGAAAGAATCGGAAGACTAGTTAAAATGCATGCTAATACTAGAGAAGAAGTTGAAGAATTAGAAGCAGGAGAATTAGGAGCAGTAATCGGATTAAAGAACACTACTACTGGTGATACTTTATGTGATGAAGATACTCCAATAGTTCTTGAATCTATGGAATTCCCAGAACCAGTTATTAGAGTAGCTATTGAACCAAAAACTAAGGCTAGCCAAGAAAAGATGGGTATAGCATTAGCTAAGTTAGCTGAAGAAGATCCATCATTCAAAACTTGGACTGATACTGAAACTGGTCAAACAATTATAGCAGGTATGGGTGAATTACACCTTGAAATTATAGTTGATAGACTTACAAGAGAATTCAAAGTAGAGTGTAACGTAGGTGCTCCACAAGTTGCTTACAAAGAAACTATTAGAGCTGCTGTTAAAGCAGAAGCTAAGTATGCTAAGCAATCAGGTGGTAAAGGACAATACGGTCACTGTATTATTGAAATGGAACCAACAGAAGGCGAATATGCATTTGAAAATGCTGTAGTTGGAGGAGCTATTCCAAGAGAATATATTCCAGCTATCGATAATGGTATTCAAGAAGCTTCTAAGAATGGTATTTTAGCTGGATATCCAGTTATTAACTTTAAGGTTAAATTAGTTCATGGATCTTACCATGAAGTTGACTCATCTGAAATGGCATTTAAGATTGCTGGATCTATGGCGTTTAAGAATGCTATGGCTAAAGCAAACCCAGTATTACTTGAACCTACAATGAAGGTTGAAGTTACTATGCCAGAAGAGTACATGGGAGATGTTATGGGTGACCTTAACTCAAGAAGAGGAAGAATTGAAGGTATGGAAGCTTTAAACGGAGCTCAAGTAATAAGAGCATTCGTTCCACTAGCAGAAATGTTTGGATATGCAACTACATTGAGATCAAGAACTCAAGGTAGAGGTGTATATTCAATGGTATTCGATCACTATGAAGAAATGCCAAAGAGTATTCAAGAACAAGTTGTAGGAAAAAAAGCTTAATTTAATATAACATTTTAAAGTTATAAGGGAGGAATCAAACAATGTCAAAGGCAAAATTTGAAAGAAACAAAC
>NZ_JAQYUU010000017.1 GCF_028728205.1 Clostridium sp. 'White wine YQ' | reverse complement strand
TGCACGCAGGGGGTCAAGAGTTCGAATCTCTTTATCTCCACCAAAAGAAGACACAATTATGCTTTGTGTCTTTTTTTGTTTACATAAATTTTGGTTGTAAATAAGTTTATAAAAACATAGTAAGTCCCTTGCTAATTTTTTCTCGGATGCATTGGGAAAGACAGATGTGAGAAAAAATATACAGCTCATAATCTTCTTCATGATTTTGTTATTTATTTTCTTATAAAAATTAAGTATACTAAGATAGAAAACGAGAAAAATTTATGTAAAGGAAAAATTATTGATGAAGAAAAAGGTTAAAATTTTAGGGCTTTATGTACTTATTGCAATACTTATACAAATAATAATATTATTGTTTTTAAATTATCGATATTTAGCTATTGATGACAATACTAAGCCACAAGTAGCAAATGTGATAGAAAAATCGCAAGGGATTAAAGCAAATTTATAGTTTATAGGAATGAAGATAAATAGATAACTGAAAAATTTTTAGACAAGCATTTAAAAAAGTAATAAGATGTGGTTAATTAGGATAAGAAATAGTTTTATAAATTTACTTAAGAATAAAAAAAGTGAAAAGTTAATAATAAATCAAATATGAAAAATATATAATATTAATGTAAATGACTAAAAAGAAGTATGCTATATAACTTATTAATTGATTTTTAATAAATATATACAAAAAATATTGAAATATTTGGAAAGTTAAACTAAAATATAAGTTATTAACATAAAATAAAGTAGTCTGATAAAATGCAATATCAAAAAATAAGGTTATAAAAATATAACAAACAAATCTACTTGAATACGTTTACCAGTAATTACACATTTAACAAAGAAACTTTTTTTTCATAGTATAAACTATATTACGGGGATTAATAAAAATGTAAAATTTGATGGGGAGTGTTTTTATGTCTAATGCAGAAGATTTAGAAAAAGAACTGGTAGGATTAAAACTAAAAAAAAGAGAGTTAATTTTAGCAGGGAAGAATACTGATACAATTGATGAAAAAATAAGGCAAATAGAGCAGACAATTAAGTCGAAGTACTTAGAAGAAAATAATGATTTATAAGAATGTGTTTATGAAAAGCTATCATATTAGATAGCTTTTATTTTTTTGCTCTTTAGGAACTTATAGATTTTTATTGCAATATATGAAAGAAAGAGGATTATTGAGCAATAGTAAAAAAATTCCGGGTGTTTTTATAATAAGAAAAGTTTAAAAAACATAATATTTCAAAATTATGATATAATCTATTAAAGACCAAAAAGGAGGTTCATGGAATTTGAGGGAAATAATAGAAATTGATAAACATGAAATTAATAACTCCTCTGAAGAAAAAAATAGTAACACAGATATACAAGAGAATAAGGAAGAAAGTAGAACTATAACTGAATGGATAACAGATTATGACGCATATTTATTTCATCAAGGAAACCATTATAATGCCTATAAATTTATGGGAGCACATTTAGTAACAGAAAATAGAAAGAAAGGTGTTAGATTTACTACATGGGCACCTAATGCGAGTGAAGTTTATATTGTTGGAAATTTTAATAATTGGCAAATATCAAAAGAATACGCAATGAACAAGGTTACTAAGTCAGGAATATGGAGTACTTTTATACCTGGAAAATTTGAAAATGAAATATATAAGTATTTAATTATAAATAAAAGGAATCATAAAAAGGTAATGAAGGCAGATCCTTATGGGACTTCATCTGAGTTAAGGCCCAATACTGCATCAATTGTGGTTTCAAATAGTAAGTATAGATGGAGAGATAAACGTTGGATTAATAAGAAGAATAAAGCTAATGTATATAGAAGTCCTATAAATATATATGAGCTTCACCTGGGTTCATGGAAAAGGAAAGAATCAGGTGAATTTTTCACTTACAAAGAAATGGCTATAGAAGCACCTAAATATGTTAAGGAGATGGGATATACACATGTTGAAATAATGCCAGTAATGGAACATCCATTAGATGATTCATGGGGCTATCAGGTTACGGGATATTATGCGCCAACTTGCAGATATGGGACAAGAGAAGAATTTAAGGAGCTTGTTGATTCATTTCATAATGAAGGAATAGGTGTTATATTAGACTGGGTTCCAGGACATTTTTGCAAGGATGCACATGGGCTATATATGTTCGATGGAGAAGCAGTTTATGAATATAAGGATTTATTTAGGCAAGAAAATAAGGGTTGGGGCGCGGCGAATTTTGATTTAGGAAAAAATGAGGTTAAAAGTTTTCTTATATCGAATGCTTTATATTGGATGAGAGAATTTCATATAGATGGGTTAAGAGTGGATGCCGTTGCAAATATGCTATATCTAGACTATGATAGAGGTCCTGGTGAATGGGTTCCTAATAAGTACGGTGGTAAAGAAAGTCTCGAGGCAATTAAGTTTTTACGAGAGCTTAATACAGCAGTTTTTAGAGAATTTCCCAATAATTTAATGATTGCAGAAGAATCTACATCATGGCCACTTGTAACAAAGCCAGCAGATGTAGGAGGTTTAGGGTTTAATTTTAAATGGAACATGGGATGGATGAATGACATATTGAAGTATGTCTCTATTGATCCCTTATACAGAAAGTATAATCATAATCTAATTAATTTCCCTATGATGTATCATTATTCTGAAAATTTTATTTTGCCAATATCGCATGATGAAGTTGTGCATGGAAAGAAATCAATGGTAGATAAAATGTGGGGGGATTATTGGACTAAATTTGCAGGCCTTCGAGTATTTATGGGATTTATGATGACACACCCAGGAAAGAAAACTATATTTATGGGAAATGAATTTGGACAATTTGTTGAGTGGAGACATAAAGAGGCACTAGATTGGCACTTAATTGAGAATTATGATATGCATAGAAATACTCATAGGTTTTTTAAGGATATTAATAACTTATATATAAATCAGAAAGCTTTATGGGAGCTAGATTATGATCACTCAGGTTTTAGATGGATAGATGCGGATAATAGTGAACAAAGTATATTGATTTATGTTAGAAATGGAGTAAAAGAAAGAGATACATTAATAGTTGTGTGTAATTTTACCACATGTGAATATGATAATTATAAAATAGGAGTTCCTTATTTAGGAGAATATAAAGAGATATTTAATAGTGATAATGAATTATATGGAGGGACAGGAAAAATAACAGAGCAGACTATACTTTCAGTTAAAGGAAATTGGCATAAAGAAGCGTATTTTCTTAATATAAAAGTACCCCCAATGGCAGTGGTAGTAATAAAGCTAGAAAAACTAATAAGGTTAGAAGCTAAAAATACATCATCAAGTAATCTAAAAAAAGAGAAAAATAAAGATAAGGAGGAACTACTATGAAAGTATTGTTTGTGACTTCTGAAGCAGAACCCTTTGCTAAAACAGGTGGATTAGGAGATGTGGCAGGTTCATTGCCAAGAGATTTAAAAAATCTAGATGTAGATGTTAGTGTAATCATGCCATATTACAAAGAAATTAAAGAAAAGTATAATGATAAGTTATACTTCATAAAATGTTTCACGGTATCTGTTGGGTGGAGATCACAATATTGTGGCCTTTTCCAATATGAATTTGAGGGAGTAAAATATTACTTTATAGATAATGAAAGATATTTTGATCGGGATGGGTTATATGGATACTATGATGATGCAGAAAGATTTGCCTTCTTCGATAGAGCAGTATTACAAACCCTTAAAGAGATTGACTTAAAGGTAGAAATAATTCATGCAAATGATTGGCAATCTGGAATGATACCAGTTCTTTTGAAATTAGAATATTCTAAGGATCCGTTCTATAGTCAAATCAAAACAGTGTTTAGTATTCATAATTTACTCTTTAGAGGAACTTATGACCCCAATATACTTCCTGAGTTATTTGGATATGATATGGTACCATATGAAGATGGAAGTTTAGAATTTTATGGCGGAGTAAGTTTTATGAAAGGAGGAATTAATTATTCAGATAGAGTTTCTACGGTAAGTCCAAGCTATGCAGGAGAGATTCAGACGTCGTTATATGGAGAAGGATTAGATGGCTTGCTAAGGAGTAGAAGTAGTGCATTATCTGGAATATTAAATGGAATAGATTATAAGGCATATAATCCTGAAAAAGATGAGTATATTTACCAAAACTATTCAGTTAGAGATTTAGATGGTAAGTCTATTAATAAAGAAAAATTGCAAGAAGAACTGGGATTACCTATTAATAAGGAAATACCACTTATCGGAATTGTGTCAAGACTTACAAATCAAAAGGGAATGAATTTAGTAGCAGAGGTATCTGATTCATTACTTCAGAAGGAGGTTCAACTTGTAGTCTTAGGAACAGGGGATTACCTATATGAGGAGCATTTTAAGAATTTGCAATATAGATATCCTAATAAGGTATCTGCAAATATAAGATTTAGTAATGAATTAGCTCATAAAATATATGCAGCGTGTGATATGTTCTTGATGCCATCTTTATTTGAACCTTGTGGCCTTGGACAATTAATTGCACTGAGGTATGGTACTATTCCAATTGTTAGAGAAACTGGAGGCTTGAAGGACACAGTAATACCGTATAATAAATATAATGGAGAAGGTAATGGATTTTCATTTAAAAATTATAGCGCGTGGGAACTTATGAATACAATTGAATATGCTCTATATTGTTATGGCAATAATGATGTTTGGGGTAATCTAGTTATATCAGCTATGAATCAAGACAACAGTTGGAGAAAATCTGCTGAAGATTATAAGAATTTATATCTAAATTTAGTGACTCAATTTTAGAACTATATTTAGGAGTGATTATTTTGTTTAAAATAGACAAAGAAATATTTATAAAAGATTATAAGCGAAAATTTGTAGAAATTCATGGAGTGCCATTAGAAGAAGGATCAGATATAGAGAAATATCAGGCTTTAGGAATATTGGTAAAAGATTATGTAATAGATATGTGGATAAATACTAATAAAAGATATAATGACAATAAAGAGAAGCAGGTATATTATTTTTCAATGGAATTTTTGTTAGGAAGGCTATTAGGGAATAGCTTGCTTAACCTTGGAATAAGAGATTTGTGTAAAGAGGGGCTTAAGGAATTAAATATAGATTTAGATAAGTTGGAAGAATTAGAACAAGATCAAGGGTTAGGTAACGGTGGACTTGGTAGATTGGCAGCATGCTTTTTAGATTCAATGGCATCATTAAATATTCCGGGACATGGTTGTGGAATAAGATATAAATATGGATTTTTTGAACAAAAAATAATTAATGGTTCCCAAGTGGAAACCCCAGATGTTTGGTTAAGAAAGGATAATGTCTGGGAAATAAAAAAGAATAAGAAAGCAGAAGTTGTTAAGTTTGGTGGAGAAGTTAAAGTTGAATATATAGATGGAAGTTTAAAGTTTAATCATATAAATTATGAGGCAGTCTTGGCAACTCCATATGATACTCCTATTGTAGGATATAAGAATGATGTAGTAAATAGCTTAAGACTTTGGAGTGCAGAACCAATAAATAATGAATTTGACTTTTCATCATTTAGTAGGGGAGAATACCTAAAAGCAATAGAATACAAAAATTCTGTAGAGGCTATCTCACAAGTGCTTTATCCAGAGGATTCATTTTATGAAGGAAAATTATTAAGACTGAAACAACAGTATTTCTTTGTATCTGCAGGTATACAAAGCATAATTAGGCATTACAAAAAGCATATTGGGGATTTGTATTTATTAAATGATAGAATAGCAATCCATATTAATGATACTCATCCGACAATGGCAATTCCAGAATTAATGAGGATTTTAATTGATGAAGAGAATTTTTCTTGGGAGGATGCATGGAGGATAACTACCAACACAATATCATATACAAACCATACTATATTAGCTGAAGCGCTAGAAAAATGGGAAGTCGGTATGTTTAAAAAACTACTTCCGAGAATTTATATGATTATTGAAGAGATAGATAGGAGATTTAGAGAAGAATTAAATAATAGATATCCATATCAAGAAGAGAAAATTCACAAAATGGCTATTATTGAAGATGGATTTGTAAAGATGGCTAATTTGGCTGTGGTAGGAAGTCATAGTATTAATGGAGTTGCAAAACTTCATACAGAAATTCTTAAGAAACAGGAAATGTCAGATTTTTATTATATGTTTCCAAGGAAATTTAATAACAAAACTAATGGAATTACTCATAGAAGATGGCTAATAAAGTCTAATCCTGAGCTTACTAAATTATTAAAGATGACTATAGGGGAGAGCTGGATAAAGCACCCTACAGACATGGAAGCTTTTAAAAGATTTAAGGACGATGCCGTGGTACAAGAAAAGCTGAATGAAATTAAAAAGAATAATAAAGAAAGATTGGCTAAAAAGATTAAAGAGCAACAAGGTATAATTGTTGACACTAATTCAATATTTGATGTACAGGTTAAAAGAATTCATGCATATAAAAGACAAACTCTTAATGCGCTTAGAATTATGGGAATCTATAATAGATTGCTGGGCGATCCTAATTTAGATATACCACCTAGGACATTTATTTTTGGAGGAAAAGCAGCACCAGGATATTATTTAGCTAAAAAGACAATTGAATTGATTAATGCAATAGGAAACAAAATTAATAATGACAAAAGGATAAATGATAAACTTAAGGTTATCTTTATGGAAAATTATAATGTTTCATTAGCAGAACTAATAATTCCAGCAACTGATTTAAGTGAACAGATTTCAACAACAACAAAAGAGGCATCAGGAACAAGTAATATGAAGTTTATGATGAATGGAGCTGTGACTATAGCAACGTTGGATGGAGCAAATGTTGAAATAAGAGATGAAGTTGGTGATGAGAACATTATAATATTTGGACTAACTGAGAAAGAGGTTGTAAATTACTATAGGAATGGAGGATACTCTTCTTGGGCAGTGAGAAATTCAGATAACAGGCTTATTAATGTAACTGAGCAACTTGTTAATGGATTTTATGATCAAGATAGGGAGAGGTTTAGAATAATATATAGGGATTTGCTTGATTATAATGACGAATTTTTTGTTCTTAAGGATTTTGATTCATATATGAATGCACAAGAGAAGGTAGATGAATTATATAGAAATAAATCTAAGTGGCAGAGTATGGCTGCTGTTAATATAGCTCATTCCGGAATATTCTCTAGTGATAGAACAATTCAAGAATATGCTACTGGAATATGGGGTTCCGGTTTTCTTTATAAGAATCTATGAGGTGAAATAGGATGAGTACTCAGTATATATATCATGATTCGCAGAATAATTGCTACAGAAAACCATTTGGAGCGGTGCCAATAAATAGTGAGGTTTTTTTACTCCTTGAAACTACTAATGATGCCAAAGAAGCATTTTTGGAACTAATTAACTTTGACGGAACAACAGAAAAAATAAAAATGAATAGCAGCATAGAGAATTTTAATGATAAGAAAAAATATTATACGAAGATAACATTAAAAGAACAAGGAGTATATCAATATTATTTTTCAGTGGTTTTTGATTATAGTGTGTACTTTTATGGTAACAATATACAACAACTGGGGGGAGAAGGGGAAAGCTACTCAGATAATCCCAAGACATATCAAATTACAGTGTATAAAGACAATAAGATACCTGCTTGGTTTAAAGAAGGAATAATATATCAGATTTTTGTTGATAGATTTTTCAATGGAAATGATTATGGTATAATTTCAAATCCTAAAAAAAACAGCTTTTTATATGGGAGATGGGATGATGACCCAATGTATATAAGGGATGCTAAAGGAGATATAACTAGATGGGATTTCTTCGGGGGTAACCTAAAAGGTGTAATTCGTAAAATGCCATATTTGAAAGATCTCGGCATAAACGCAATCTATTTTAATCCCATATTTGAGGCTACTTCAAACCATAAATATGATACAGGTGATTATAAGAAAATCGATGAGATGTATGGCGATGAAAGCATATTTGCAGAACTATGCAGAAAGGCTGCAGATAATGGAATTAAAATAATATTAGATGGAGTATTTTCTCATACGGGCGCAGATAGTATTTATTTTAATAAGTACGGTAATTATAGTTCTCTAGGAGCATATCAAAGTAAATATTCTAAGTACTATAACTGGTATAGTTTCAAGTCATTTCCTGATAGTTACGATAGCTGGTGGGGGTTTAGCAATCTACCTAATGTAAATGAACTGTATCCAGATTATATAGATTATGTTGTGAATTCAAAAGATTCAGTACTAAGTAAATGGATGAATATAGGTGTTAGTGGCTGGAGACTAGATGTTGCAGATGAATTGCCAGATGAATTCATAAGAATATTGAAAGAAAGAGTGAGGAAAGAAAAGTTAGATAGTGTTGTGATTGGAGAGGTATGGGAAGATGCCTCAAACAAAATAAGTTATGGGAATAAGAGAAGGTATTTTCTTGGGGATGAATTAGATTCTGTTACAAATTATCCTTTAAGAGAGAATATTATTGAATTCTTTACAGATAGAATTAGTTCAGATGTGTTTAATAAACGAATTATGAGCTTAAAAGAAAATTATCCAGTAGAAAACTTCTATTCACTCATGAATCTTTTAGGAACTCATGATACTAAACGAATACTAACCGAAGTTAAGGAGAAAAAAATATTATATTTGTGCGTAATTATCCAAATGACTATGGTAGGGGTTCCTTTAATTTATTATGGAGATGAAGTAGGTCTTAAAGGAGAGGAAGACCCATTGAATAGAAAAACTTATCCTTGGGGAAAGGAAGATACGGATATTTTGAACTTTTATAAAAAGATTATAAAAATTCGAAATGGAAGTTCTATATTAAAATGCGGGGATTTGGAATTCGTTACTTGTGATGCAGATGTAATTTGCTATATAAGAGGTTTAGCAGAAGAAAAGCTATTTATAATAGTAAACAGGAATAATAATGAATCTAAAAAGATATTTATTAATGAACTTGTAGGGGAAAAGAGAGTAGTTGATCTATTAACTTGCAAAAATATTAAAGCAGATGATGGGATAGTAAGAATAAATCCTTTGGAAGGTCTTATATTGAGGATTAAAGGGTGAGTCTAAAAAAATATTAGTAAATTATAAAAAAAGAATTGAAATTAATTATCAATAGCAGTATAATTAAATTAATCAATATAGATTATTATTTAATATGAGATATTGATTAATTCTCACAAATATTTTCAATTACCATACTTTATGGATGATTCTTTAGATGTTATTAGGTAATCCATTAAGTATATCCTCCATTAAAATTCACCTATAAAAAAGAGTCAGTATTATTACTGGCTCTTTTGTTTACTCTTTTTATAAAATATGTTGTTATTTTAATCTTCAATTGATACTTTTTGGTCATATTTTTATTCATAGAATCATATTAAATATCTAGGAGGTGTTTGTATGATAAGAACTTTTGTCTGTGAAAAAGAAGGTTGTAGCGGAAATAGCTTCTATATAGAAAGCAAAGATGATAAGTTACTTCTAACATGTAAAGAGTGTAAAAGTATATATGATATAGATGTAAGTTATTATGACTACACTATATTATCTCAATGCTCTCATTGCAATAATGATACATTTAAAGTTTTTAGAGATACAGAAAAAGAAGGTGTTTATTTAAAATGCATTGAGTGCGGAAATCCACCTGAAATTGTGTATTTAGATGAAGAAGGAACTCAGATAAATTATGAAAGTAGAGTTTTAAATAATATAAAAGACAGAATAGTCTCATTAGACCAAAAAATTTTTTCCTTAGAGAAAAAGATTGATGAAGTAGAAAATGGCCAAGAGTTAATAGAGGAATCATTAGCGTATGTGTCTAAGTTTTTAACTGAAATTAGTTAGATAAATTTCTAGTTCTATTATTGGGAAAACAGTAAAGATGTATATTAAAGATTCAAGACAATATCTTTCCAATATGACTTCTTATGAGTGCTAGTTTATATATAAGTAATTGGTAAAACCATAACTATATATTAATAGTACTCTTTTTAAGTTTAGAGTAAATAGATAAATATATATGTAAAGTTACTAGAATTTGTAGTATCATAAATATGTAAATATGGAATAAAATGGTCGTGATTAATTTGAGAATTAGAATATGAGAGGGGTGTAACAATGGTTAGAAATGGAATGATAGCCATGATATTAGCAGGTGGTCAAGGTTCGAGACTTGGAGTATTAACAAAGAAGATAGCTAAGCCTGCGATTCCTTTTGGAGGAAAATATAGAATAATAGACTTTACATTAAGTAATTGCTCCAATTCAGGTATTCATACTGTAGGGGTCTTAACTCAGTATCAACCATTTATTTTGAATTCACATTTAGGAATAGGTGAACCATGGGATTTAGATAGAAGAGAGGGTGGAGTGTTTATTTTACCACCATATCAAGGAGAAGCGGGAGCAAACTGGTATAAAGGAACTGCAAATGCTATTTATCAAAATATAGCTTTTGTAGATACTTATGATCCAGAATATGTACTAATACTATCTGGAGATCATATCTATAAAATGAATTATGATGAAATGCTAAGTTTTCATAAGAATAAAGGAGCAGATGTTACAATAGCAGTTATAGATGTGCCGTTACATGAGGCTTCAAGATTTGGAATTATGAATACTAATGAGGATCTATCAATATATGAATTTGAAGAGAAACCGGAGAACCCAAAGAGTACAAAAGCATCAATGGGGATATATATATTTAAGTGGAAAGAGTTAAAAAAATATCTTAAAGAAGATGAGCAAGATAAGAATTCATCAAATGATTTTGGAAAAAATATAATTCCAAAGATGCTGGAGGAAGGGAAAAAGATGTTTGCATATCCTTTTGAAGGATATTGGAAGGATGTAGGAACTATAGACAGCCTTTGGGAGGCAAATATGGATATGTTAAAGGATGATAATGAATTAAATCTCCATGATGATAATTGGAAGGTATATTCAGTAAATCCAGTAAGACCAGCACAATATATAGGAGCAAATGCTAAGATCAAGTCTTCACTAGTTGTGGAAGGGTGCATAATTAATGGAGAAGTTGAAAATTCAGTGCTATTTCCAGGGGTAACAGTAGGAAAAAATGCAAAGGTTAAAGATTCAGTTATATTTCCGAATACAAAAATTGGAGAAAATGTTGTAATTAATAAGACGATAATTGGAAATGGTGCAGTGATAAGAAGGGATTCAAAGATTGGAAATGGAAAGGTAGTAAAGGTGATTTCTCCAAGTGAAGATATAAAAAGTGGTTCTATAATTGAGTAAAGGGGCTGTGAATTTATGAAAAATTGTATCGGAATCATTAATTTAGACGAGAGGGAAGATAGAATAAGAGAGTTAACAAGAAATAGGCCATTGGCATCAGTTCCAATAGCAGGAAGGTATAGAATCATAGATTTCATATTATCTAATATGACAAATTCAGGCATCTCTAATATAGGTGTATTTACCAGAAACAATTCAAGATCATTAGTAGATCATGTGAATAGTGGAAACCCATGGGACTTAAATAGAAAAATTGATGGACTTAGGGTATTTAATTTTTCTCATGAAAATCCAATATATGATGACGTTCATATATTTGCTAACAATATTGAGTTCTTTAAATTAAGTAGACAAGAGTATGTGCTAATGGCACCATCTTATATGATTTGTAATATAGATTATAATGAAGTAATGAATTTTCACATTGAAAATAACTCTGATATAACAGTTATATATAAAAAAGTTAATAATGCTGATAAGAATTTTATTAATTGCAGTATACTTGACTTGTCAGAAAATAATAAAGTTATGAGTATTGGAGAGAATATAGGATCCCAAAAAGAAGCTAATATATTTATGGAGATGTATTTACTTAAAAAAAGTCTATTTATAGAAATAATATACGATTGCATAAAAAGTGGAGCTTGTAGAAAAATAAAAAACTCAATAACTTCTAGAGTTAATCAATATAATGTACAAGCTTACGAGTTTAAAGGATATTTAAGTTGCATTAATTCTTTGAAAATGTATTATGATTGTAATATGGATCTTTTAAATACTAGAATTAATAATGAATTATTTTTTGATAACGGTCCTATATATACAAAAAGTAAAAATGAAGCCCCAACTAAATACACTAAAGATAGTAATGTAACTAATTCAATAGTTGCAAACGGGTGTTATATTGAAGGTGTAGTTGAAAATTGTATTATATCTAGAAGAGCAAAAATACAAAAAGGTGCAAGAGTTAAGGATTGTATAATACTTCAAAATGCTGAAATAGGGCCTAAGGCAATTTTAGAGAATGTAGTGGTTGATAAAAATGTTGTTATAGAGAAAAGTGAAGAAATAAAGGGTTCAAAAAAGTTCCCATTAACGATAGAAAAGGAAAGAGTTTTTTAAATTCTAGATTGGGTGTGAGGAATATGAAGGTTTTGTTTGTGTCTGTAGAGGCATATCCTTTTATGAAAGTAGGAGGCTTGGGTGATGTAGCACATGGGCTTCCTAAAGCCCTAAAAGGAATAGGAGTTGATGTTAGGATAATCATGCCTAAATATAAACTTGCGAAGAAGTTGAAAAAAAAATTAAAGTTCGTTACAAGGTTTAAAACTTATATCGGGTGGAAAACAATTGAATGCTCTTTATGGAGTGCAATAGAAGATGGACTTCAATATTATTTTATTGACAACCCATTTTATTTTTATAGAGAGAATGCTTATGGGTATGGAGATGATGAAGAACGATTCATTGCCTTTTCAAAGGGTGTATTAGAAAGTATAAAATATATTGGGGATTTTACCCCTGATATAATTCATTGTAATGAATGGCATTCATCATTAATTATTCCATTAAAAAAGATTTATTATGAAGAAGAGGATAAATATAAATCTATAAAGACTGTATTTACCATACATAATATTATGTATCAAGGTCAATGTCATAAAGATATGTTATGGATGCTAGGTATAGATGAGGAAAAATATTATAAAGAGGATGAACTTAAAAATAATGAAGGAATAAATATGATGAAGTGGGCAATTAAATATGCTGACAAAGTTACTACAGTAAGTCCTTCATATGCTGAGGAAATAAAGGAAGAGCACAATGGCTTTGGGCTAAGTAAATTTATAAAGGATAAAGGAGAAGATTTCAAGGGAATATTAAATGGGATTGATTATGAAGTCTTTAATCCAGAAGAGGATAGTAACTTATTTAGGAGATATAATATTGATTCCATACAATTAAAGAGAGAAAATAAAATTGAATTGCAAAGAGAACTAGGGCTTGAAGAAGATTGTGAAATTCCGTTAGTTTCACTAGTAAGTAGATTAACGGAACAAAAGGGGATAGGATTATTAATTTCAAATATAGACGAATTAATGAGAAGAGATATTCAATTAGTGATAGCAGGAACTGGACAAACTATATATGAGGAATCTTTAAAAATCTTATCAGAGAAATATAAGGGGAGATTAGCAGTTATATTAAAATTTGATATTAGTATCTCTAGTAGAATATATGGAGCGTCGGATTTGTTTTTAATCCCATCTAAATTTGAACCTTGTGGACTTACACAGATGATCTCTATGAGATACGGTACTTTGCCATTAGTTAGGGAAACAGGTGGATTAAAAGATACTGTAAAAGAATTTAACAATCTAACTGGAATAGGGAATGGGTTTACGTTTAAGAATTATTCAGCAATAGATATGATAGAGGCATTAGACAGAGCGTTAACAATATATAAAAATAAAGAAATGTGGAATTTAGTTCAAAAAAATGCAATGCTTCAAGATAACAGCTGGAACTTATCTGCAAAAGAGTATTATGAACTTTACAAGAATGCATAAGAATAACTATAGTTATACCCCTAGAATATAAAAGATTTGATATGTTTATATAATATAAGATTTATTTAAGGTTAATTTAATAAAACTTTTCCGTTTTAAGTTATATAATGAGTAGAAGAAATGTATTTAAGTTTTATTTGGGGGTAATTTAAATGAAAGATAATAAAGTTTGTTATTTAGATTTAGTAGTAATGAGTATAGGTATTCTTTTAATTGTAGTAATAAAGAATGCTACAAGGTTTATTGGTGTAGGTTTATTATCTTTGGCATTTACTTATTACATGATAGATAGATATAACATAATGAGAAAACTAAAGTAAGGATGAATATATGAAAAATAACAAGAAGACATTAAGATGGGCAATATTAATTATTTGGATGATAATTATTTTTATATTTTCTCAGTTGCCAGGAGATGTATCAGATGAACAAAGTCATGCAGTAATATATATTTTTAAATTGCTAGGATTAAGTTTAGATAGCTTTTTTGGTGATTTAGCTAACTTTGCTGTTAGAAAAGCATCGCATTTTTCAGAATACTTTATATTATTTCTGTTAGCATTAAATCTAACAAAAATGTATTTTAACAAATGGAAATCATGGAATATTGCTTTACTTATAGTATTTTTATATGCATGTTCAGATGAATTTCATCAAATATTTATTCCAGGAAGAACTGCTGCTTTTAGAGATGTATTAATTGATACATGCGGGGGATTATTAGCATATTTAGTAAGTGCGCTTATCTCAAGAAGAAAAGCCAATAATTAAGTAATTTAAATCAATAAAAAAGCAAAACTATACTTTACATAGTTTTGCTTTTCGTATTTTAGAAAGAATTAATGATTATTTAATTCCTACTCTTACTTTAGTTTGGGTTGGTGCATAGTAATCATTAGACAAAGTTTCTGTATTTATTAACGATCCATTTTCATAAGTGTATCTAAACACTCTAACTCTATAACCATCACTACCTTGGTTAATAGTATACTGTTTGCCAGTTTGGAGTGATGGATCTTTAACCGGCTCTATAGTTGAAGGTATACGTTCGTATACATCATTTTTAATTACATATCTCTTATTTAATAGGCTAGAATTTGAATAAATATTTATATATAAACTTCTATTAGTTGTTTTAGCTTCTATTAATAAGGGATATTCTAAGGTGTTTTTAAATTTGAAGTCAATACTATTCCATACAACAGTCGCATCAGTTCCTAAAGCAACATAGGAAACAGGTAAATTATGATTTTGTCTTTCTATAGGGGTAATGCCGCAGTTCAGAATAGCGTTATATAAGGTAGAGGTTACTTGGCAAATGCCACCTCCAAGACCGGATTCAACCTTATTGCCAACAATAATTGGAGCATCCATAAATCCACGATCACTCGTTCTATTTCCAACAATTTCATTAAAACTAAAAATATCATTAGGTAAAAGAATTCTACCATTAATCAATTTCGCTGCTAATTCAATATTTGATGCTCTTTCAAAAGAAGAGGTTGAATAGTCTGTTGAAAAAGATGAAATAGGAGCATTAATAGCAGAAAGGTTTTCGGATGATATATTTGGTTTTGTTAATTTAACGGGTGCACTTATAGTAACATCTTCAGTTGGAAGATAAGATAAACTTTCAGTTATAGCCTTTTTCAATTCTTCTTTGTTAAGGGTATAACCTAGCACTTCGTTTTCTATTTGTAATTTACTTTCTACTACTGGCTTTATCTTAGCATTTTGAGGGGATGTATCAATATGACTTTCAATCCCATTAATAAAATTAACAAGCATGTCTTCATTAATAGTAACTGGTATTTGAATTTCATGAGTATCTTGTTTAGAAATTAATCTATGCTTTTCTAAAGGTGTTAAGTTATCTTCATAAGCTAACACTTGATCAATAGTAGAAGATAATAATGTATCTTTTATAAGTTTATAAGATTCGATAGTAAAAATCTTATCCTTGAATTTAATATTTATATTGGTACTGTTAGATGAATTTATGTATGTAGTGTTGAGTTTATGTAAAGCTTCAGTTTTAGTTAGTCCCTCTAAATTCATATTCCCAATGTTGATACCAGGATAGATAAGTGAGTCCCATTTATCATTTTCAGTGTATATTCTATAGCTGAAACCACATAAAGTTCCAATGGAACACATTACTAATCCAAGAATCAATAACTTCCCTTGGGAGGTAATTTTATAACTTGGTTTCATAATTAATTACATCCTTATTTTTTATTTAAAAAAGTTAAAGATATTAGTTAATTTTTGAGTTTCAAATTTTATAATATTATTTTGTTCATCTAACATGGTTTCTTTAGATTTTATTTGATTTTCGTAAGAAGAAATTAAGTCTTTTAATTTATCTATTTCTGCTTTATATTCGGCAATACTTGTATTAATTGTATTTTGATATTTCTCTGAGAATTTATTTAATACATCTAGCCTTATTCTCCCGTCATTTAAAAGATCATTAAGATTAGAGTTGGCAGCATTAATGATATTAATTACTGACTCTTTTCTTACATCAGATGGTAAACTTTCGGGTATTGCATCTATAAATTTCCCTAATGTAAAAATTGTATTTGAATTACTAGAGTTTATAGAATACATTGAATATATGTCATCTACTATAAAGTTTTTATCAATAGTTTCATTACTAGCATTCGCTGTAGACACTGATGCGTTTTCCAATGAATTTGCCTCATTTGTAACTTCAGATGGAACATTCTCATCCATTTCTAAAACCATATTTTCAACCCCTCCATCGATTTCTGCATCGTCATTATGATTTTCAATATTTTCAATTGATGATTCAAAATCAATAGAAGCTTCATTGTCAACCTTTTCGATGACATTTAATTTTTCCAACACAGACATAAATTTTGACATGTTTAATTCTCCTCTTTTAAATATTGTATTAATTAGAATACTTAGATGTTTACTCATATGAATATGAGTTATATTTTAGATAAATCTATAAACTACTGTTTGTCCTAAAACAAATGATAAAATTAAAAAAAACAACAATGCAAAGATATTTAAGTACCTTTGCTTCAATACATATTTCTTTTTCAGTAAAAAACTATTAATAATATTTATTGTGAACTTATAAATAATTAAATTTATAATAATTATTAATATTTGAATAAATAGGAATTTAACTAATATGATTATCACATCCAATTACAAAATTAAAACAATATTCTACATGATATATCAGTTTAATATGTATTTTTATTTAATTATAATGTATTAAACTAATTTCAGCAATATATGGAAAAGTAATAAATGTAGAATTTTTAGATAATATCGAAAAAAATGTTTGTATATCTATAAAATTAATCCATAAAGTTAAATTCCTTGCTATTTTATGTCGGTTATTTTAATTGTAACGTAGTTATTATCTTTCAGTGATTTAGCTATTATGTTTAAAGGAGACTTAGTTGAATAGTAGAACATGATAAAACCCTGATAGTTACTATATATATCAATAAAATCGAATTCTTTGCAAGGATGATAAAAGAAACTATTAAGTATACTTGAATTTTTCTTATTGATTTCTTTAATTAATGGAGAAACATCGAAATCTTTAATATAACTTAGAGGAGTCGGGATATAAAAAGTATGATGATTTCTCTCACTTAAGATAGGGGTTTTATTCCATTTACCTACATAGGGTTCATAAATATAATCAAAATATTTCTCAATTACTTTTTGTTGATTTGCTGTGGCTTCATAGTGAGGTGTCTCAAAAAAACTATAAGGAATATTTAGCAAGTTAGCTGTTTTAATAGAACATTTAAGTATTTGTGTGACTTCTTCTTCAGTAGTATTAAAGTCTTTAGTTAGCTCGTTTGAGGTAACACTCCTTTCATTGCCATGTTGGTGAGTATATCCATGAAGGCCAATGATTCCATCTCTATATATCAAATAATCTAAAGTGTTAATAAATGCAGAATTCTCCATAGTAATGTTAGTTAAAAGATCATTATCAATATCTTCTGAAGGATCTTTATATCTTGGAATCCAAGCTACTGAAAACTTCAGGTTGTTTTTCTGCATATAGTTGCCCAATACTTTTAGTTTATATAGATTTGTTGAATCCAAATAAACTTCTCCACAGACCACATCCTCTAATCTTATAAGTGCTATATTTTGACCTGTTTTATTGTCGGAAGTAGAGACTCTTTCTATTGGAGAAAATATTATTTTGCTATTTTCAAAATCCCAATAAGTTATTAATGAAAAAACTTCTTCAATATCAGAAATGGAGATATATGAAAATCCTCCGATTGATAATATATCACCTCTAAGAGGTTTTGATAAATTATTATACTTTATAGAGTTATTGTTTTTAGAAATTAATAGAGAGTCTTTTTTATTTATAATTTTAAAGTATTCATGTGATTCAATTAATTCAGCACCCATCTTCGTGCAAAATTCACTAATAGGTATGTAGTATCTTTGAGATTTCTGATATAGAGCATGTTTGAAAGTTAATTTTTTATTGCCGTAAAATATGTTTATATCATTTATTTTATATAATGAGTCTATAGTTTTCGAAGTAGTGGACCCTTTTGAAAAAATATTTATAAGAACAGGATTTAATAAAGTTATTAATGTAAATAAAACTAATGTATTAGATGTTATGCGAAATATCTTTCTTATCATAATAAACTCCCCTTTAAAGAGTAAAAAAATATCAAGCCTACATTCATAATTCATAGAATGCTAGCTTGATATTTATTATTTACAATAATGAAGAAAAAACTCGTGCTACACCTTCAATTACTTTTTCTGCTTTATTAGTGTTATTTGATTCGTCTAGAGTAAATTCTCTACACATCTTCAAGTCTTCAAAAAATATATCTTCTAACTGTTTTGTTATAACTTCATCATAAATTACACAATTTATCTCATAGTTTAAGTCAAAACTTCTTATATCCATATTAGTAGTTCCTAAGGTGCAAAGTTCTCCATCTACTGTCATGGTCTTAGCATGAACAAAAGCTTCTTTATCATAAAAATAAACTTTAACTCCGCAAGACAATAGCTCATCAAAATAAGTTCTAGAAGCCTTGTTTACTATAAAGTGATCTGCTTGCTCTGGAAAGATGATTTTTACATCAACGCCACCTAAAGCAGCTATTCTCAAAGCATCCATTATACTCTCAGGAGGAACAAAGTAAGGAGTGGTTATATATATATTGTTATTAGCCATTGTAATCATTTTTAACATTGCTTGCATTATTGCGGGAAATTCTGAATCTGGACCACTTTTTACAAGCTGCATTAATGTATCATTTTTAACTTTTGTTGTTGGGAAATACTTATTAAATTCAGCATCATAAAATGAATAAACATTGTTGGCTTTTTGAATAGTAAGAAAGTCATCTAGAAATACAGCTTGTAGAGCCATAACAAAATCACCTCTCACCATGAGATGGGTATCTCTCCAAAAACCATATTTACTTTTTCCTAAGTATTCATCACCTATATTAATTCCACCTATAAAACCAACATTTCCGTCAATAATTACTATCTTCCTATGATTTCTATAATTGATTTGGGTATTTATTGGTCTAAGTATAGGGGCTAAAAAATATGAGTAGAATACTATATCAACACCAGCATCTCGTAATTCTTTTATAAAAGAGCGCTTCATTCTTGCGCCAACTCTATCTATTATAAAACGTACTCGTACTCCCTCTCTAGATTTTTTAACTAGAATATCCTTAATTTCATTTCCTATTTCATCACTTTTTACTATGTAGTACTCCAAGTGTATATGGTGTTTCGCTTTTAGCAATTGTTCCTTTAATGCAGTAAACTTATCTGCGCCATTAGTAAATAAATGAACTTGATTGTTAGGGAAGATGGGTGAATCGCTATTGGCTGCCAGCAATTCTATTAATGGAGCATATTCGTTTAGTTTATATTCTTTAATTATTGGTTTTATTAAAGAATTAATTTTGGAGGACATTCTATCGTTAAGTTTATGGAGCTTCCAGTTACGTCCTAAAAAGATATATAGAAACAATCCTACAGGAGGAAGAAGCAAAAGTATTAATAGCCATGCAATAGTCTTTTCTGGTCGCTTTCTTTCTAATACAACAATTGTTGTACCAAGCAAAATATTAAAGGTCATTATAATGTAGGTCATATAGTGTGTAATACTTGCCAAAAAAGACACCTCCAAACATTTATTGTAATTTATTTTTATATTATATCAATAAAATATGAATTGGGTAAGATTTTGTTCATAAAATGTAATATAAGTATAAATATTCTTCATTCTTTATTCTTTGTCCTTTATATATTATTTTAGTCTTACCCTATTATAGTTTTAATAATATTTATTACGTATAATATTATTAAAAAGTAATAAAATAAATATATAAAAAAATATATGAAAAAAGTGTTGACTTTATTTTTTAGCCATGGTAAGATACTACTTGTCGCTGCGAGAGAGCAGAGACGAAACAAACAAATGGTCTTTGAAAATTAAACAGAGGAAATGA
>NZ_JAQYUU010000016.1 GCF_028728205.1 Clostridium sp. 'White wine YQ' | reverse complement strand
GTTTGTTTCTTTCAAATTTTGCCTTTGACATTGTTTGATTCCTCCTTATAACTTTTTTTAATAAACTTTGCCTAGCGTTTAGTTTTTAGAAAAAATTGGAGCTCACGATCGGGATTGAACCGACGACCTCCGCCTTACCAAGGCGACGCTCTACCGACTGAGCTACGTGAGCAACTTAAGTATATATATGTATATCATATATATACCAATTATAAAGTTTACTATCCCAATATTCATTTGTCAATATATAATATAATTTAATTACTATAATTGAGGCATTTTTCCAATTTTCTCTTAACCCTTTGCAATGCATTGTCTATGGACTTTGCATGTCTATCTAAATCACATGCTATTTCTTGATATGACTTTCCATCCAGATATGAAGTAAGAACTTCCATTTCAAGTTCTGTAAGAGCTTTAGATATCTCTTTTTCTATTCTTTCCATTTCTTCTTTACTTATTATAAGTTCTTCTGGATCAGTTATCTTAAGTCCTGATAATATATCTAATAAAGTTCTCTCAGATTCTTCTTCATATACTGGTTTATTAAGTGATACGTAGGTATTAAGTGGTATATGCTTTTGTCTTGTTGCTGTTTTTATTGCAGTTATTATTTGTCTAGTAACACACAATTCTGCAAATGCTCTAAAAGATGAAAGTTTGTCAGGATTAAAGTCTCTAATAGCCTTATATAAGCCTATCATTCCTTCTTGATATATATCTTCTTTGTCTGCGCCTATTAAAAAATATGATTTAGCCTTAGTTTTTACAAAACTCTGAAATTTACTTATTATGTATTCTTGTGCTCTAGCATTTCCACTCTTAGCTTTCACAACTATCTCTTCATCTGCCAAATCTATGAATTCCACAAAATCTTTGATAGGCTTTTTCCTATTCTCCATGACAATCCCCCCTTTGCAAGCAAATAACCATAATTAAACAATAATAAAATTTTGTTTACCTACTTCGTCTTATTTTATTCAATTTCTCTAAAACCATTTCATCTAAGCTATCTTCAAGTAAATTCTTTTTCCCCTTTGTAATCTTCTCAGTTTCAGATTTTATTTCTTTTTTCATTTGAATAGTCTCATGATAAAATTCCAGTGCTGAAATACGCGTGGCCCCTCTTTGAAATATTGTTTGCTGTTCAAGCCAATCTGATGTAACAACCCAAATTTCAAATCTTCTACCTAATTCATTTACACTTCTTTCGATATAGCTATCTGCCGTTTCTCCATCCTTTGTAAAAATAACAGTTAGTTTACTATCAATAATCTCTTTTTTTTCTAAATTTCCGCCAACTTTATGAGCATCAAATACGATTTCTATATTACAATCATCAAAATTCGCAAAATTTTGCAATATCTCAATAAGTTCTTGCCTTGCTGCCTCATAACTATAGGTTATGGCTTTCTTTAAATTGGGCCAAGAGTTTATTACATTATATCCATCAATATATATTTTCTTCAAACCCCATCACTCTCAGATCTATTTTTTTATTATTCTAGATTTTAGTACTTCATACATCATTATACCACCTGCAACTGAAGCGTTTAAAGAGTTTATTTTACCCACCATAGGTATTTTAACTAATTTATCACATTTTTTTAATGTAAGAGTTGATATACCTCTACCCTCACTACCTATTACTATCGCGCAAGCTCCAGAGAAGTCCTCTGAATAACTGTACTCTTCCCCCTCAATATCTGCACCATATACCCATAATCCTTTTTCTTTTAGTTCATCAATTGCTACATTTACATTAGTTACCTTTGCTATCTTCATATATTGAACAGCTCCTGCAGATGATTTATATACTGTTGGAGTCACTCCTACGTTTCTTCTTTTAGGAATAATTATACCATGAACTCCTGATAATTCAGCAGTTCTTATTATTGATCCTAAATTATGTGGATCTTCTATTTCATCTAACACCACTATAAAAGGTTTTTCGTTCCTATCTTCTGAAACCTTTAATATTTCATCTATAGTACAATATTTAAACGGAGTAACAATAGCCATAACCCCTTGATGAACTCCTGTTTCAGTCATTGAATCTAATTTCTTTCTATCAACTTCTTTAATTACAATTCTCTTATCTTTTGCTAACTTTATTATTTGTTTTATTGAACCTTCTACATCACCTTTAGCTACCATTATGTATTCTATAGTTCTGTCAGACTTAAGTACCTCAATAACAGCATTCCTTCCTTCAACTAAATCCTCTCTCATTGGTTTTAGTTCACCATTATCACTGTTTCTATCAAATCTTCTATCTTCTGATCTTCTATCTTCTAATCTTTTTGTTTCATTTCTTTTTGTTTCATTTCTTTTAGTGTCATTTCTCTTTTCTTCAAATCTCTTTTTCATTGCTAGTTCTCCTTTATAAGATTTTCTTCAACAGATTTAAGTAAAATAAAATTTAGTCTTTCTTTATCACCAATCAAATATAGATATCCTACCAAAGCTTCAAAACCTGTAGCTGCTCTATATTCTGTTACATCCGCATTCTTAGGAACAGTTGCTGATTTAGTGTTTCTTCCTCTTTTATATATATAGTATTCTTCCTCTGTAAGCTCTTTTTCTATTCTCTTTATTATTTCACTTTGTGCATGAGCTTTTACATACTTAATTGCTTCTAAATGAAGTTTATGTGCCGATAACTCGCAGTTCTTATTTAATATATAATTCCTTATAAAAGTTTCAAAAACTCCATCACCTACAAATGCAAGTTGAAGCGGATTCAACCTACGAGCTTTTTCACTTGAAAATTTTTCATAAAGTAAATTATCCAAAATAGATTCTCCTTTATTTTGTATTTAACCTTTTAATTATATCACATTTGTAAATAGTAGTTAATGTTTCTACTTATGCAACATTTAAATAAATACTGACCTAAGTATGATTTATTAATTTTCTATAGAAAAAGAGAGCTTTTACAGCTCTCTTAAATATTATATCTTCTTCCACCTTACACCTTGAGGGGTGTCTTCCAAAATTATGCCTCTAGCCTTCAAATCATCTCTGATTTTATCAGCCAATGCAAAATCTCTATTCTTTCTTGCATTTTGTCTCTCTTCTATTAGCTTTTCTACTTCTTCTTCCAAGCTAACTTTAGTTGACTTTTGTAGTATTCCTAATGGATTTCCTAATTCTCTAATTATGCTTAATGCACCATTTACTAATCCTTTTGAAGATTCTACTGTAACATTTGAATTAATATCTCTTGCTAAATCAAAAAGTACAGAAATAGCATCGGCTGTATTAAAATCGTCATCCATTTTTTCAATATATCTTTGTCTATATGAATCTAGAGACTCTAAGTATTTCTTTTCATCTTCACTAATTTCTTCTCTTCTTACTTCATCTAATAAGCTTTCTAAATTCGATATAGCATTGTATAGTCTTTCTACTGATGCCTTTGCCGAATCCAAAAGATCATCAGAGAAATTAAGCTGAATTCTATAATGCCCTGATAGCATTAAAAATCTTATTACATCTGCGTCATATTTTTCAAGCGCATCTCTTGCAGTAAGAAAATTATTTAAAGACTTAGACATTTTTTGATTATTAACATTAAGGAACGCTGCATGCATCCAGTAATTTGCAAATGGCTTACCTGTTAGTGCTTCACTTTGCGCTATTTCATTTTCGTGATGAGGGAATACTAAATCTGAACCACCTGCATGTATATCTATAGTATCACCTAAAATATTTTTCGCCATGCATGAGCACTCAATATGCCAGCCTGGTCTTCCTTTACCCCATGGGCAATCCCAACCTGGTTCACCTGGTTTTAATGCTTTCCATATTGCAAAATCCATTGGATCTTGCTTTCTTTCATCTACTGATATTCTAGCGCCTGCCTGTAAGTCTTCTAAACTTTGTCCTGAAAGTTTTCCATAACTCTCAAAATTCTTTGTTTTAAAATATACGTCTCCATCAACTTCATATGCATATCCTTTTTCAATTAACTCTTCAACAAATGAAATTATTTGGTTAACATATTCTGTAGCTCTAGGATTAACTGTAGCTCTTTTTATATTTAATCCATCTGCATCTTTATAATACTCAGCAATATATCTATCTCCAATTTCTTTTAATGTTGTTTCTTCATCATTTGCTTTAGTAATTAATTTATCGTCAATATCAGTAAAGTTTTGTACAAACTTAACATTATACCCTCTATATTCAAGATATCTTCTAATAGTATCAAATACTATAAAAGTTCTTCCGTTTCCTATATGAAAGAAGTTATATACCGTTGGCCCACACACATACATCTTTACCTCTCCTGGAGTTATAGGTATAAACTCTTCCTTCTTTCTCGTTAATGTATTATATAGCCTCATTTTTTACCTCCTTTTGTATTTTCTATATCTAAACTATTTTAAACTAATTGATTTTTCACTTTATTATATACTTCATCTATATTAATTACTTCAATATCTGAAGAATTTCTTAGCTTAAATTCAATTTGTCCATCTGTTATCTTCTTACCAACAGTTATTCTCATAGGAATTCCTATTAAATCAGAATCCTTAAATTTAACTCCGGCTCTTTCATTTCTATCATCCATAATTACTTCTACATGCATACTCTTAAGTTTATTATAGATTTCTTCTGCAACTTTCATTTGAGCTTCATCTTTAATATTTACTGGAATTACTGAAACTTGATAAGGAGCAACTGATATTGGCCATATTATTCCATTCTCATCATGATGTTGCTCAATTATTGATGCCATAGTTCTAGTTACACCTATACCATAACAACCCATGATAAATGGTTTTGATTCTCCCTTTTCATCAATAAAATTAGCATTCATAGATTCTGAATATTTTGTTCCAAGCTTAAATATGTGTCCTACTTCTGTTCCTCTTGAAATAGTTATTTTAGCTCCACAATGAGGACATATTTCCCCTTCAGTTATATTTCTATAATCTCCAAGCTTTCCGTCAAAATCTCTTCCGTAGTTTACGTTTGATAAATGATATCCAGTTTCATTAGCTCCAACAATAAAATTGTACATGTTTGATACTTCATTATCAACTAATAATTCATCAACTTTTATTCCTATTGGTCCTGCAAAACCTATTGCTGCACCTGTTGCCTTAACAACATCTTCTGCGCTTGCCATCTCTAGTTCTATAACTCCGCCTAAAGCATTTGCTACTTTTGTTTCATTAACTTCTCTATCTCCTCTAACCATTACTGCAACTATCTTACCATCTGCATTATAAATAAGAGTTTTAACAAATTTCTTAGCTGTAGTATTAAAGAATTTTATTAATTCATCTATAGTTCTTACATTTGGAGTTTCTACCTTTTCAATTTCTTTTAAATCAGTTGCTTCCTCTTTTTCCGGTGTTGATGGAGCCTTTTCTATATTAGCTGCGTAATCACAGGCTGTACAGAATACTACATCATCTTCCCCTACTTCAGATTTAACCATAAATTCAGCTGAGTTTGATCCACCAATAGCCCCTGAATCAGCTTCAACACATTTTGCATCTAATCCACATCTAGTAAATATCTTAACATATGCAGCATTCATTTTATCATAACTTAAATCTAAACCTTCTTGATCTTTATCAAAGCTATAAGCATCTTTCATTATAAACTCTCTGCTTCTCATAACTCCGAATCTAGGTCTTCTTTCATCTCTATATTTTGTTTGAATTTGATATAAAGTTAATGGTAATTGTTTATATGATTTTATTTCATTTCTAGCTATATCTGTAAACACTTCTTCGTGTGTTGGTCCTAAACAAAAATCTCTTGCATTTCTATCTTTTAATCTGAACATCTCTGCTCCATACGCATCCCATCTACCGGACTCTTGCCATAATTCAGCTGGAAGCATAGCAGATGCTAGGAACTCTTGTGCTCCTGCATTATCCATTTCTTCTTTTACTATTTGCTCAATGTTTCTTAATACCTTTAATCCTAATGGCATATAATTATATATTCCTGCAGCCATTTTTCTCATAAGACCAGCTCTTAACATAAGTTTATGACTTTCTATTTCTGCTTCTGCTGGCACTTCTCTTAATGTAGATACTAACATATTTGACATCTTCATATTAATAATACCTCCAAGTCTATTTCTAATTAAAAATAAAAAAAGTCCACCCTGTATTAGGGCGAACTTATAGTCGCGGTACCACCTAAATTTGTACTCTAGTAATTTTAACGGTATTAAACCGATAGTTTTTGCCTACAACTCCGAAGCGGGTTCGAAACAGGTGAAAATCTCACAGCCTAGGATTCTCTCTCTGAAAAGTAGTTTCTACTATTCTTCTTCAATGCTTTGCATATTAATTTTTGTTTTTTATTATATCTAGTTTTAATAATCCTGTCAACAACATGCTAAAATCAAATTAAATTTTCAGCGATAATTAAATCCTCAGGCGTTGTTATTTTTATATTATTATAATCTCCATGATATAAAAATACTTTTTCGCCATAAAGTTCAGCTACCATAGTATCATCTGTAACTACGGTCCCCTTTTCTCTAACACTTTCATGTGCCTTTAGTATCAAATTATACTTAAAACTTTGCGGAGTCTGAACAGCAAATAAGGTGTTTCTATTAGGCGTTTCTTTTGAAAATCCATTTTCTCCAATCACTTTAATTGTATCTTTTGGAGTTACACCGCATGCTGCTGCCCCATATAATTTAGCATATTTTATTCCATTTTCTATTATTTCATTAGAAACAAATGGTCTAGCTCCATCATGAATCAAAACTACTTCAGTATTACCCTCAATGGATTTCAATCCATTGTATACGGAGTCACTTCTTTCCTTCCCACCAGGAACTAGCTTCCATACATTCAAGTTATATTTATCTAAAATATTTTCTTTACAGTATTCTATTTCATCCTCTGGTAGAACTAGTACAACCTTATCTATATTCTCATTTTTCAAAAACTTATCAAGTGTATAATATAAGATTGGTCTTCCTTTTAACTCAATAAATTGTTTGCTTATATCTGCTGACATCCTCTTACCTTTTCCACCAGCAACTATAACAGCAACTACCTTATTCATATTTTTTCATTCCCAACTATTATGCTTCTTTTTGTCTTGCAAATATCATTCTACCTGCAGCAGTTTGAAGAACTGAAGTAACAACAACATCTAATTCTTCACCTATAAATCTTCTTCCGCCTTCAACAACTATCATAGTACCATCATCAAGATAAGCAACTCCTTGGCCGGATTCCTTACCATCTTTAATTACTTGTATTCTCATCTCTTCACCTGGTATTACAACTGGTTTAATTGCATTAGCAAGTTCATTTATATTTAAAACTGGAACTCCTTGAAATTCAGCAACTTTATTTAAGTTATAATCATTTGTTACAACCTTGCCGTTTAATTTTTGTGCAAGCTTAAGTAATTTAGAATCAACTTCAGCTATTTCTGGAAAGTCCCCTTCCCATATTTCAACTTCTATAGCCAATTCTTTTTGAATTTTATTTAGTATATCAAGTCCTCTTCTTCCTCTATTTCTTTTTAAAGAATCTGAAGAGTCAGATATGTGTCTAAGTTCATCCAAAACAAAACTTGGAATAACCAATGGACCTTCGACAAATCCAGTTTGGCAAATATCAAATATCCTTCCGTCAATTATAACTGATGTATCTAAAACTTTTGCTATTCCTTTTACTTTTGACTTTTTTTCCTTTGTTCCTTTTTTAATTGAAAGAAGTAAATTTGTTATATCTTCTTTTTTCTTTATAGAAACATCTGCACCTATAACCGCTGCTATAATATTTACCATAGTAAATATTATAGGCCCAATTATAGGGTATAGTTTATTAAGAGGTAGCGATATAAGTGTTGTTATAATAAGTACAATTATTGCACCTACAGCTCCAAAAATTATCTCTGAAGCACTTAAACGCTGCATACTTTTTTCTACATATTCGATTAGCCTAGTAATTCCATTATAAATAAATGGTGATAACAAAAATAATATAATTCCAAATAAAACAGTTATAAGTCCTAAAAATGATACCTTACCGAAAGTTGAATTTGCGAAAAATCCCAAATCAGCAATCACTTCAATTTTCAAAAGAGCATCTCCAATTATGAATCCAATAATAAGCCCAATTACAGAAAAAACTATTCTTAATATCTTCTTTAACATCTTTTCACCTCCTTCATTTAAAAACTTAGATATTTATCATTTTTTTAATATTATATCACATTCCCGGCGATTATATATTAATATTTAGATAATTTTAATTTAATTCAATTCATTTTTCAAATTATTATCCCCCTATCAAAAAAAAGAAAATTGAATTATCATAAATACATAATCCTACTTCACCCCATTTAACTATTATTGACAAAAATGTATTAAAATATTTATAATTAATATAAGCATAACAACCATGTGAGGAGTTGATAGCATGAAAGATGTAATTTTTGATGATTTCCAAAACTCTGTAAATGAATCCTTGTTAAGGCATAAAAGTATTTTAGATATATTAAGCAAACTTTCTGAATCCCAATCAAAAGTTAACAGAGCTGTAACAAAAGCAGTAACTAATTGTGGTTGCATTAAAATAAATGCTTCTCGCCAAATACTACCTTCTGATCAAGATTCACTAGAAAACTTAGATAATTGTCTAAAATCACACTTAGAGGGACAATTGTGTGATAGTTGTAGAGAAATAGTAGAAAGAGAAATTGGTAACAATCTCTTCTATTTAACATCCCTATGTAATACTCTTGACTTAAATTTATATGATATTTTGATCAAAGAAAATGACAAAATAAACACTTTAGGGAAATTTACTTTTAGATAATAATAGGTAGAAACATTTGTTTCTACCTATTATTATTCCATGAAATTACATTAATAATCTTACCATTTAAAATTTTTCAATTTATTCTATACTTGTTTGTTTAATTCAACTTGTTCTTCAATTCTTCTTAAGCCATTTCTTATGGCTTTTGCTCTAGCTTCCCCTATTCCCTCAACTTTATCCAGGTCATCATTTGTTGCCTCGATAATATTTTTGAGCTCTCTAAAATGTTTTACTAAATTTTCAATTACCGATGATGGTATTCTAGGAATCTTACTTACAATTCTATAACCTCTTGGTGAAATTAATGTATCTATTAATGAGACTCCATCAAATCCTAACTTCTTACCTATAGCATCTAAGTCTAATAATTCTTCTGAAGTTAACTTTTGTATTTCTTTATATATATCATTAAAATCCAAGTCAAGACGGCAATAATCTCTAATTAATAGTATCCCATCCTGTTCGATACTCTTAACAAGTTCTGCAAGTTGCATAGAAATTAATCTACCTTCATTTCCTAATTCTACAATATACCGTTCAATTTCTCCTACAATTCTCATTACCATTTCAGTTCTTTGAATTGCAGTAATTACATCAAATAATGTTGTTAAATCTTGAAACTCAAGGACATTCAAGTTATTTTTAACTCTATCTAGAACCACAACATATTTTTCAAGGGTTTGTATTGCCTGATTTGCCCTTGCTATTATTGCTGATGTCTCTCTCAAAACATACTTTAAATCGCCCTTATATATTGTAATTATATTTCTCCTTTGAGATATAGCAACTACAATAACGCCTGTTTCCTTAGCAACCCTCTGAGCAGTTCTATGTCTTGTTCCTGTTTCGAATGTAGGTATTGTTGAATCAGGAACCATTTGAACATTTGCATAAACTATTCTTTTGAAGTCAGAGCTTATTACAATTGCTCCATCCATCTTAGCTAACTCATATACATAGGATGGAGTATATTCTGAATTAATTTTAAATCCTCCATCTACCAATCTCATTACATCTTCATTATCACTAAACACTAAAAGTGCCCCTGTTTTTGCTCTTAAAATATTTTCAAGTCCATCACGTAGTATTGTACCAGGAGCCAATATCTTTAATATCTTCTTAATTTCCTTATCCTGTTCAATCCTCATACTATCACCTAATTCCTAAAAAATCTTATTTATTACCTCTCTTAAACTAGAAACTCCTATTACATTAACTCCTCTAGCATCTAGTTTATCTTTATTTCTATATGGAATAATAACATGTTCAAAGCCCATCTTACTAGCTTCATTAACTATTCTCTCGCAAGAAGAAATTGGTCTAATTTCTCCAGTTAATCCAACTTCACCAACTGCCATCATCTTTGATAATTTAAATTCTTTATTTTTAATTGATGATAGAAGTGCTAATGCAACACCTAAATCCCCGGTTGTTCCATCAATATTTAATCCACCAACAACATTTATATATACATCACAGTTGTAGAAAGGTATTCTAAGTTTCTTTTCTAAAACTGCTAATATTAAACTTAATCTCGAATTGTCTATTCCAACTGCTGTTCTTCTTGGCATAACAGCTTTAGTTTCTGTAACTAGAGCTTGAATTTCTACCAATATAGGTCTAGAACCTTCCATTATTCCTATTACTATAGATCCTTCTTGACTTCCGTCTCTTTCTTGAAGAAATAATTTTGATGGATCATAGACTTCAACTAATCCTTCTCCCATCATTTCAAAAACTCCAATTTCTCTTGTGGTTCCGAATCTATTTTTCATTGTTCTAAGTACCCTAAATTCTTCAGTTCTTTCTCCTTCAAATGAAAGAACTGTATCAACCATATGTTCTAGCACTCTTGGTCCAGCAAGTTCTCCTTGCTTAGTTACATGAGCAACTATAAATAAAGGAATATTATTTCCTTTTGCAATTCTCATAATTGCATTTGAACATTCTCTAACTTGAGATACTGATCCAGGTGCTGAGGTTACACCTTGTTTATACATGGTTTGAATGGAATCTATTATTACAAAAATAGGTGATAATTCATTTATATGTGCTTCAATAATTTCTAAATTAGTTTCAGATACAATATATAAATTTTGAGAGTCTACGCCTAACCTATCCCCTCTTATTTTAATTTGCTCTTCTGATTCTTCACCAGACACATATAATACTTTTCCATAACCTTTAGCTATGTTCTGAGCTGTTTGAAGAAGCAATGTAGATTTACCTATACCAGGATCTCCTGAAATTAATGTAAGGGATCCTTTTACAAGTCCTCCACCTAGAACTCTGTTTAACTCTTTTATTCCTGTATTAAATCTTTCTTTTTCACCAGATTTAATTTCTCCAATATTCTTTGGAATACTAGATGGATTTAAGGCTATACTTCTACTTTTAGCAGTTTCTTTAGTATCCTTTATCTCTTCCTGGAAACTATTCCACGCGTTACAATCTGGACACTTACCCATCCACTTTGGAGACTCATATCCACATTCTTGACATATGTACACAGTTTTTATCTTCGCCATTTTTCACCAACCTCAATTGTTATATTATAACAACTCTTAATTATAATAACATATTTTTATTTTAATTATAATACTCTTACTATATATTTATACAGGAAAATATGCAAATATAAAAGCTCCCTAGAACGCCTAGGAAGCTTTTATATGTTCGGAAAATCTTAAGGGACTTAATCTATATTAAATTGATACTTACTATTTTACGTTTTCTAGTTTAGAAGCTGCTGCTTCATCTACTACTATTACAACATCTCTATGCATTTGAACCATTGATGCTGGTATTTGAGTTGTTATTTTTCCATTTATAACTTTATTTATAGCTTCTGCTTTTTCTGCTCCATTAGCAATTAATAATATCTTTTTAGCCTTCATTATTCCGCCTAATCCCATTGTTACTGCTTGAGTTGGAACTTCATCTTTTGAAGCAAAGAATCTTGCATTAGCTTCAATTGTACTCTCTGTTAAGTTTGTTAAATGAGTACCTAAATCTAATTCTTCACCTGGTTCATTAAACCCAATGTGTCCATTACTTCCAATTCCAACCAATTGTATATCTATTCCGCCTAATGCTTCAATTTTTTTATCATACTCTGCACCTTCTGCATTTATATCTTTTGCTAATCCATTTGGAACAAAAGTATGGTCTTTTCTTATATTTACATGATCAAAGAAATTTGAGTTCATAAAATATCTATAACTTTGATTATGCTCTCCAGATAATCCTACATATTCGTCTAAATTAACAGATGTAACCTCTGAAAAATCAACTTTCTTCTCTTTATACATATCTATTAATTCCTTATACATTCCTACTGGAGTACCTCCAGTTGCAAGTCCAATAACTGCGTTTGGTTTTTCATTTACTACCTTAGCTATTTCTTCTGCTGCTAATCTACTCATTTCTTCATAACTTTTTGCAATAATTATTTTCATTTTAGTTTCCCCTCTCTTCTTGAAATATTAACTTGTAATATATATTTGTCACTCCTATATGTCGACTCTTCAACAAACAATACTTTCTTTGGTCCCATAAATGTTCTATTGTAAGTCTTTAATAAAGGAACTTCTTTATCTACATTAAAAATTTTCTTATACTCATTGTTCATGAGTACACCTCTTATTTCAGATTCAGAATGATCTACAACATAACCGAACCCTTCAAGTATTTTAAAAAGTGATCCTTTTAGCATTTCCTCATCCATATATCCGCAGTAAGCACATGGAATATATACTAATTCATTAGCTATTACCTCTCCATCCACTATTCTGACTCTGTTAATTAAATAAATTTGTTCAAATGGAAATGCTTCTTGTAATTCAACTGGAGTTTCAATTACCTTAAATTCGATTACTTTGGTCTCCAAGCTTCTTCCAGTTTTTTTTATGATTTCTGAAAAACTCATCATATCTTCCTGTTTAACTTTTGGATCACATACAAAAGTACCTTTACCTTTTTCTCGAATCAAAATCCCCTCTTGTACGAGCTCTCCCAACGCTTGTCTAATAGTCATTCTTGAAACACCATAAGTTTCTGTCAATTCTCTCTCGCTTGCTATACATTCTCCAACTTTCCAAATACCATTAGTAATTTTGTTCTTAATGTCTTCTTTAAGTTGATAGTATACTGGGATAGGACTATTTTTATCTATCATAATTGATTCCTCCTACTATTATTATACCAAAATTTCTATAGATGTCTAGACCACTAGATAGGTTTTTTTAATTTTTTTTCACATATAACATTATAATCTACATATAATAATGATGAAAAGTGTTGATTTTTAATACAGTTTAGACTAAAATATTATTAATAAATAATAATTATTATTTAATTGAAAGGTGTGACGTTCATGGTAAAAGTATATACAACTAATTCTTGTCCTTGGTGTGTTAAGGCTAAGAATTATTTAAAGTCTAACGATATAGCATTTGAAGAATTAAATGTTCAAGATGATATGCAAGCTAGAGAAGAAATGGTAAGCAAATCTAGACAAATGGGTGTACCTGTATTAGATATTAATGGTACAGTTATTGTAGGATTTGACAAACCTGCTATAGATAAAGCATTAAGCTTATAATTTATACCTATAAAGGGACTTGGAAAAACTCCAAGTCCCTTTTATTGATCTCACCACTTATAACCGTTAACTGAACCCCAACTCCAATCACAGTCGTATACCTTCCAATTTTCATTTTCTTTAATTAGTAAAAATTGATATGCATATTCTCCTGTACCTAGTTGTGCTTCTTTATTGGCTTCTTCAGTTAAAGTTTTATATACTTTAATTTTCACGAATTTATATTCAGAATTTTTTATTTTATCAAATTTATCTTTATAATGATTTTTATAGTAATTTATTACCTCTTCATCTACACCCATAAAATCTCTTATTTCCAGGCTTACTACATCACTATCTGAAATTTTTATAGAATTAATTTCTTCACTAATACTATTATTTTTTGAACTTAAATTTTTTAAGCTAACCTTATCATAATTGGAATAGGCTTTTAAAAATTGTAGTGCTACTTTTTCAGTTTCATCACTAGGTCTTTCCTTTATATCGTACTTTATCCCAGAACTTTTATTATTCCCAAAATATTTGCTTAATGAATCTAAGAATTCATTCGTCATCCCTTTTGTAGCTATATTACCATATCCATACAGATTTCCTTCACTATTATTTGTCCAAATTATATTATATCCTCCAGCTTCTCTCTTAATTGGTACAACTATTTTATCAACCTTACTATTACTTTCACTACCGTTGAATTCAGTAATATTTATCCCCTTATCATATTCTATATTTAGCAATATATCACCATTTGCTTCATAATTATCATAGATGCCTGCTTCTGTAATAAATGACTTTACCATAGTATTATCTTTTCTTAAAATAACATCTCCAAGAGTCGTGTATATACTATCCAATAAATTTTCATCCTTTATTGGAATAACTACACTACCATTCGATAAAGTTACTCTGCTGGCTGCGAGTAAAGTTTTTGTCTCTCCACTTCTTGATGCTTCATTATTTGCACCCTTACTTCTACTTGTTATATCTAAAACTCTTATTGATATAGCTATTGGAATAAGAATAACTATAGCTGCAATAGCAATTTTCATAGCCACATTCCCAAAAGCATTTCTCTTTCTACCTTCCTTATAGGATGACTTAGCCAATATGTTTCTATAAATATCTTGGGATTTTCTTTCTTCTATTTTTTTATTCTCCACATTATCTGTTAAAGATTTTTTTATTATTTCATTAAATTTCATTGATAGCTACCTCCTTCTTCTCTAAGGCCTTCTTTAAATATTTCTTGCCATTATGAAGTCTAGATTTTGCCGTTCCTTCAGAAATATCTAATATCTTTGAAATTTCTTTTATTGATAAATCATTATAATAAAATAAGATAATAGGAACCTTTAATTTAGGTGAAAGGTTATTTATTTCACTCAAAATAATATTTGAACTTTCTACTGTATTTACATATTCTTCTGGGTCATGTGAATCATCCATCTTTTCGAAATTAAGATTACTTGTAAAATCCAAGAATTCTACAATTGAATAAAACTTCTTAAAATAACTTCTGCAACTATTAACCGTAATCTTATATATCCATGCTTCAAAAGCCTCTGGATTCTTTAGTGAATGAATATTATTAATAATTTTAATAAACACTTCCTGCACCACATCCTCAGCTTGAGTCTCATTATTTAATATTAGTAAAGCTGTTCTATATATCTTATCTTTGTATATTTCATAAATGTGCCTAAATTCATCCTTGTCACCATTTCTGAAATTTCTTATTATCTCATAATTCATGGTTCTCCCCCTATCCTTCACTTAATAGACAAGGCTTTTAATAAAAAGGTTCACTTTTTATTTTAAAAATTCCAATCTTTTTTCTGCTTTCCATTATATAACTATAAATTGATTATAAATAAAAAGCTTTTAAAAATACATGTAATTTATTTAATTGATTATGAGAATAATAAATACGTAAAATTATTTAAGGAGTGATTTTTTATGAGAGAAAAAAGAAAGATGACTTTTACAGATGAAAATGGAGATAAAGTTAGTTACACAATTTTAGATCAAGTTCTTATTAACTCCAGTGAGTATGTTATTATGGCTCCAACAGATAATGAAAAAAAACTTGAATTCTACAAAATAAATTTTGATAGCAAATTAAATGAAAGTCTTACTGCTATTGAAAGTGAAAGTGAAATTTCTATGATTAAGGATGTAGCTCATATTAGTTAATCTACCTAATTAACACTAATAAACATATTTTCATCTTTTGTCCTTTAAACTTATATTAAAAATAAAAAGAACTATATTTCAATAATTTCTTGAAATATAGTTCTTTTAATATTATTCGCCTATATTTAAAACTATAGCTTTACGTCTAGACATTGCTTCAATTGAATATCTAATACCTTGAGTTCCTATTCCAGAAGCTTTTGTTCCTGTAAATGGGAAGTGGTCTGGTCCTCTTTCTGGTTTATTATTCACTTGAACTGTTCCTACATCTACTTTATCCGCTACATAAAATGCTTTATCAATATCTTTAGTGAACACTGAAGACTGTAATCCATACTGAGATTTATTTGTAATATCTATGGCTTCATCTACATCTTTAACCCTTATAATTGGAAGTACTGGCCCAAATGGTTCTTCCCATGCAACCCTCATATCTTGAGTTACATGATCAAATAATGTTGGGTATACTAAATTACCTTCTCTATTTCCTCCAACTAAAAGTTTTGCACCTTTATCTTTAGCATCTTTAATTAATTCTTCCACATAGTCTGCTGCTGCATCATCTATTAATGGTGCTATATTAACATCTTCCTTTAGAGGATTTCCTACCTTTAAAGTTTTAACTTTCTCTTCAACTTTTTTAACTAATTCATCAGCTACTTTATCTACTACTAATATTCTTTTTACAGCAGTACATCTTTGACCTGAATAGGAATAAGCTCCGGAAACAATATTCTTAGCTGCTAAATCAAGGTCTGCATCTTCTAATACTATTGCAGCATCTTTACCTCCTAATTCCATTAGTAGTGGTGTCATAGTTGATATTTTAGAAATATGAACTCCTACTTCTGTACTTCCTGTAAAATTAATAAAGTCTACTAATGGATGTGTTACTACATAATCACCAATTTCGCTTCCTCTTCCAGTTATAGTATTTAGTACACCTGCTGGAACTCCTGCTTCTTGGAATACTCTAACTAAATGAAGAGCACTGATACTACCTTGAGTTGCAGGCTTTAGAACTACACTGTTTCCTGCCATTAATGCAGGAGCAATTTTTGATGCTGATAAATTTACTGGATAATTAAATGGTGATATTGCAAGAACAACTCCTAATGGAACTCTATTTACTATACTTATTTTACCTTTTCCTGTGCCAGGGAATAGGTCACCTGGAACAGTTTCTCCAGTCATATTTTTAGCAGTATCTGCAGTAAATCTTATATAGTCAGCTGTTCTATGAACCTCTGAAATAGCACTGTTTCTATCTTTTGCAATTTCTCTTATCATAACTTCAGCTATTTCTTCTGCATTTTTATCTAATAAGTCAGCGGCTTTTAATAATATTAAAGCTCTTTCATTAAGTGGTATCTTGTTCCATCCCTCTTGTGCATCTCGCGCATTAGTAATTGCATTATCTGCTTCTTCTTTACTCATGGCTTGAACTTTTCCAATTACGGAGCCATCACATGGAGATTTAATTTCTATGAGTTTACTTGTTTCACTTGTAACCCAATTTCCACCAACTAGGTTTCTATAAATATTGTTTTCACAACATAAATTTTTAAACATGGTTTTCTCCTCCTCTTCTATAAAGCCTGATCAATCTTATCTCTATCAAATCCTACTATTATACTACCATTTATATCTATAACTGGTACACTTCTTTGTCCTGATATTCTGAATACTTCTTCTCTATTTTCTTTAGCATCTGCTACTATAATTTCCTCATACTCAACGCCTTTAATATCAAAATATTTTTTTGCTTTAACGCACCAAGGACACCAATCTGTTGAATATATTTTAACCATTACTTTTCTCTCCTTTGTTCTACTATATACTTTTCAGCATCTAATGCAGCTATAGTTCCATCTGCAACTGCAGTAGTTATTTGTCTAAATTGTTTTTCTCTTACGTCTCCAGCTGCATATACGCCTTTTACATTAGTTCTCATATTTTCATCAGCAAGTATATATCCAGCCTTAGTTAAATTTAAATCATTCTTAAATAAATCTGTTTTAGGCTCTGTTCCTATATAACCAAATACAGCATCCATTGCAATTTCCTTTTGCTCTCCAGTAACTGTATTTTTAATAATTCCTCTATCGATAAAGCTTCCACCCTCAACATTTACTAAATCCCAATTATACATAACTTCAATCTTAGGATGATTTAGTACTTCATGAAGCGTAGCCTTCTCTCCTTTAAAATAATCATATCTTCTTATCATAATTACCTTTTTTGCAAACTTTGTTAAGAACAATGCCTCTTCTAAAGCAGAATTTCCACCTCCAACTACAGCAATTACTTTATCTTCATACATTGCACCGTCGCATACAGCACAATAATGTACTCCCTTGCTAGAGAATTTTTCTTCATTAGGTAGTGGTAATTTTTTAGGAGTAGCGCCAGTTGAAATTATCACAGCTTTAGGTCTATATATATATGAATCTGTTTCTATTATCTTTTCATCATCAGTTAACTTAGCACTTTGTACTGAATCAAATTCATCAATTACCGCACCAAGCTCCTCTGCCTGTTCTTGCATTAAATCCGCAAGTTTTCCACCCTCAACGGTTTTGAAACCTGGATAATTTTCTATAGTATAACTTGTTCTTACCTGTCCACCTAATACAGCATTTTCTAAAAGCATCATATTAAGCTTAGCTCTTGCTGCATATATAGCTGCAGTTAATCCAGCTGGTCCTCCGCCAATTATCATTAATTCTATATCTTTTACCTCTTTGCTCATATATTGCTTCACTCCTCACTTACCCCCCAGGGGTATGTCTAGTTTTATTATAGCACACTTTATTTGAATTTCAAGTATTTTCTAATAAAAATTATTAATTAACAATTGTATCACAATCATTTCGTATACCTATTATTATTCTTCAAAATTATAAATAATACTCCTCACTTTTTATAGGAAACTTATAACGTTATCCTATGCTTAAAATATTATAAATTCCTAAAGAGTAAAAAAATAAAAAGAGTCAAAATGACTCTTTTTATTTCTAAACTGGAGTAAGTGGTGTAAAGACTAATCCCTCTTCCTCACTAGTTACTTTTACCTTATCACCTTTTTTGATGCTTCCTTTAAGTAATTCCTCTGCAAGCTTATCTTCAACCTTTTTAGTAATAATTCTCCTTAATGGTCTTGCTCCATAAGTTAAGTCACTACCTTCTTTTATTAAAGCCCTTTTACTCTCCTCGTCAAATTCTAAGTGAATTTCTTGCTCATCTACTCTCTTTACTATTGAATCTAACATAAGATCAATAATTTGAATTAAATCTTCTTCTTCAAGGCTATGGAATACTATTGTATCATCAATTCTATTTAAGAATTCAGGTCTAAAGCTTCGCTTTAGCTCATCCATAATATTCCCCTTCATTTTTTCATACTCACTCTCGGCTTTATTTTCATCAATTGAAAAACCTAAAGTCTTCTGTTTCTTAAGCATATGAGCTCCAAGATTTGATGTCATTATAATAATGGTGTTTTTAAAGTTTACTGTTTTTCCTTTAGAGTCAGTCAATCTACCATCTTCTAATATTTGAAGAAGAATATTAAATACATCTGGATGTGCTTTTTCTATTTCATCTAGAAGTATAACAGAATATGGTTTTCTTCTTACTGCTTCAGTTAACTGTCCTCCTTCATCATATCCAACATAACCTGGAGGAGATCCTATTAATCTTGAAACTGAGAATTTCTCCATATATTCTGACATATCGATTCTTATTATGCTATTTTCATCCCCAAACATAGCTTCTGCTAATGCCTTTGAAAGTTCAGTTTTTCCTACCCCAGTAGGTCCAAGGAATATAAATGACCCAATAGGTCTATTTGGATCTTTAAGTCCTACTCTAGCTCTTCTCACTGCTCTTGCTACAGACTTAACTGCCTCTTTTTGACCTATCACTCTATTATGAAGAATCTCTTCAAGTTTTAATAATTTATCCGCTTCTTTTTCAGTAAGTTTTTCTACTGGAACTTTTGTCCATTTAGATACAACTGCTGCAATTTTTTCAGCATCAACTATCTGAGTTTGAACTGAAGTTTGTGCACTCCAATTGTTTTTAAGTCCTTCCAATTTTTCTCTTAACTCTTTTTCTTTATCTCTTAATGAAGCTGCTTTTTCAAAATCTTGCACTGTAATAGCATCATCTTTTTCTTTCTTTGTTTTATCAATTAATTCTTCTATTTCTTTTAAATCAGGTGGTGCTGTAAGATTTTCTATTCTAACCTTTGCTGAAGCCTCGTCAATTAAATCTATTGCTTTATCTGGCATATATCTATCTGTGATATATCTATCTGATAAGTTTACTGCTGCATCCAAAGCTTCATCTGTTATTTTTACTCTATGGTGAGCTTCATACTTATCTCTTAACCCTTTAAGTATTTGTAAGGTTTCTTCCTTTGATGGTTCTCCAACATTTATAGGTTGAAATCTTCTTTCTAATGCAGAGTCCTTCTCTATATATTTTCTATATTCATCTATAGTTGTGGCTCCAATACATTGAATCTCACCTCTAGCCAATGCTGGTTTTAGTATATTTGATGCATCTATTGCACCCTCTGCTCCACCTGCTCCAACTATTGTATGCATTTCATCAATGAAGAGTATAACATTGCCGACATTCCTTATCTCTTCCATTACTTTTTTAAGTCTATCTTCAAATTCACCTCTATATTTTGCTCCAGCTATCATTGAACTTATATCTAAGGAAACTACTCTTTTTTCTTTTAATATTTCAGGTATATTCCCTTCAACGATCTTTTGAGCTAATCCTTCTGCTATAGCTGTTTTACCAACCCCTGGATCTCCTATTAAGCATGGATTGTTTTTAATTCTCCTACAAAGAATTTCTAAAACCCTCTGTGTTTCTTCATCTCTTCCTACTACAGGATCTAGGTTTCCTTCCATTGCCATATCAGTTAAATCTCTACCATACTGATCTAAAGTTGGAGTTTCTTCTCTATGCTTTCTTTTTCCTTCTTCAGCATTACTCTGTGGATTATTTGTATTAGCCGAAAGTGCTGCTATTAAATCCTTTTTTACCTTATCAAAATTAACATTTAAGGTATTTAGAATTGTAAAAGCAACCCCCTCTCTTTCATTTACCATTGCAAGTAACATATGTTCTGGGGAAATATAATTTTGACCTAAATTCCTAGCTTCTAATAAGCTTAAGTCTAATAATCTTTTAGTTCTAGGAGTTAATGGTATATCCTCCTTAACAGATTCAAAATCCCCTTCTCCTACATATTGATGAAGTAAATTGATTACTTGGTCTTCTTTTACTCCGTATTCTTGCAATAAATCTTTGCTTATTCCATCTTCAGCTATTATTCCTAGTAGAATATGCTCTGTTCCAATGTATCCATGTTTAAAGTTTTGAGAATGCTTTTGAGCTTTTAATATGACCCTTTGAGCTCTCTCTGTAAATTTACCATACATCATTTTCTCCACCTCCTAAGTTTCTAATAAAATCTTTCTGATTATATTTGCTCTCTCAATGTTTAAATCTCTTTCCTTTAAGCCTATACCCAAGTGATTCTGCAAAGTAGCATTCTGAGAATAAATCAATATCTTATTCAATTTCTTAATAGTTATATCTTCTATTATTCCAAGTTCTACACCTAATCTTAAATTTGATAATAAGGATAACCCCTCTTTCAATGTAAGTATCCTGGAACTCTCTAGCAATGCACGTGCTCTAAATACTTTATCTTCAAGCTCGTATTTATACTGTTTAAGATATATTTCTCTCAATTGCTTTTCTTGAGAAACAACCTGTAAAGTCACAGCTTCTAAATTATTTAAGATATCTTCATCTGTAACTCCTAAGGTTACCTGATTTGATATTTGATAAAGATTTCCTTCTCCTTTGGAGCCTTCACCATATAATCCTCTTATAGTCATTCCTACTTGTGCCAAGCCTTTAAGTAATTTATTCATTTCATTATTTAAAGTCAACGCTGGCAAATGAACCATAACTGAAACTCTCATAGCTGTTCCTAAGTTTGTAGGACATGCTGTCAAATATCCAAGCTTTTCATGAAATGCATACTCAAGCTTATTTTCAAGCAAAGAATCAATTGTATCCGCTTTTTCATATACTTCCCTTATATTATATCCTCCTGATATACATTGTAATCTTATATGGTCTTCTTCATTTATCATCAAACTAATTGTTTCATTGTTATCCACTATGAAAGAAGCCACATTACTATTTTTAACAAGATTAGGACTTATTAAATGCTTCTCAACAAAACTTTTTGCTAAGTTAGGAGTTACTTCCCATAAATTATAAGTATTATACTTATCATCTTCAGAAACAGACTCCATAAAAGCATCCCTTACTTTTTGTCCTATCTGTGCACCTTCTTCTTTAGTTAATTTATTAGGGAATGGGAATTCTTTTAGATTTCTTGCTAGCCTTACTCTGCTAGATATAACAATATTCTCTTTATTACATTCTATCCAACTTTCCATAAATCTTCCCCTCCTATTCTCCTAATTTATCTTGTAGTACTTTGATTTCATCTCTTATTTCTGCTGCTCTTTCATACTCTTCAGCTAAAATTGCTTTTTGTAATTCTTCTTTTAGTTTTAATATCTTATTTTTTTCCAAAATCTCTTTACCGCATTTCTCAGGAATTTTTCCTATGTGCTCAACATCTCCTTGAACTCTCTTTATTATAGGACTTAAAGATTTTGAAAAACTCTCATAACACTCATTACATCCAAGTAACCCAGTTTTCTTAAATTCATTATAGGCCATACCACATTTCTTACAGTATATGTCGCTCTCTGTTTGCGTTTTACTATTTTTATTGTAATAATCTACAAGCCCTCCTAGTATACTTTGAAGTGGAAATCCATCAAATTCTTCAAAGGAAGTACTTACAGGTATATCAGATATGTCAGCTGCACACTTTTCACACAACCTTACTTCACTTTTATTTCCATTAATAATCTTAACCATATGAACTGTAGCTTCATTTTTGTTACACCTCTCACATAACATATTACTTCCTCCTTTATGATAATAATAATGCAACTGTAGCTTTTAAAATGTCAGCTCTTAATTTATTTTTATTCTCCACAGAATTTAAAGTTCTTTCATTGATTACCATCTTTATAATCTCAAATTCCCTTTCATCTATAATGTCTGCATCATATAGGCTTTCAAGCAGTGCTATAGCATTATGGTATGTTATAGAATCTCCAATACTTTCATCTATTAATTCTTTTCTTCTCTTATGATTATCATATTGCACTTTTCTTATTACAATATATCCTCCGCCGCCTCTTCTACTCTCAATCAAATATCCTTTTTCATGACTAAATCTTGTAGTTAGTACATAATTAATTTGAGATGGGGCACAACTAAATCTATCTGCTAATTCATTTCTTTGAATTTGTAGTTGCTTATCTTCGCTTTCTAATATCAAGCTTTTTATAAATCCCTCAATTACGTCTGATAATCTTGCCATTTCAGCACCTCTTTACCTTGACTTTCTTTGACCTTTATTAAATATATATTATCATATAATAATCATTAGTGCAATTGCTTTATAATGCAAATTAATAATATTTTTTACTCTATTTGGGTATACTTATTTTGAGGTGATATGGTGGAAATTATATGGTTTGGTCATTCTTGTTTTCTAATTAAAACATCCACTGGGAGAAAAATTCTTATGGATCCTTTTGATGAAACTTTAGGCTATCCAACTGTTGAGGAAGAGGTTGATATTATAACCATATCTCACAATCATTTTGATCATAATTATATTAATAAATTAAATTCTTCATGTAATATTTGCAGAGAACCTATAAAATATTCCTTCAATTTTTGTAGCATAGAGGGATTTGTTTCTTATCATGATAATTTGAATGGAATGAAAAGAGGGCCAAATATCATATTTGTAGTAGAAATTGATGGATTAAGAATATGCCATTTAGGAGACCTAGGACATATTCCAACTAAGGAAAGTAGAAGGTTATTAGAGCCAATTGATATTCTGATGATTCCTATTGGTGGTAACTATACAATTAATGGGAAGGATGCTAGCTTATTAACTAAATTACTTAATCCTAAATTTGTTATTCCTATGCATTACAGCACCCCTTATGTATCTGCTTCAATTAATGGGGCTGAAGACTTCTTAATATCAATGAGAAATATACATTCTTTAGAAGGTAATAAACTAAATACCTCTTCTTTAGATTTTAATGTTTCCGAACCTAAAGTAATATTCTTTTCTATTTCTGATTTATAAAGTTATCAATAATATTAAAATATATAGATTGATAAAATAAAAAAACATCGCTTAAACAGCGATGTTTTTTGTTTAAATTATTCTTGAACTGGTGCTCCTACTGGGCAAACATTAGCACAGTTTCCACAATCGATACAAGAACCTGCATCTATAACAAATTGTGTATCTCCTTGGCTTATTGCATTTACTGGGCATTCAGCAGCGCATGCTCCGCAGCTTACGCAAGAATCTTCGATTTTATATGCCATAACCAACACCTCCTAATATTTTTGACGAAAAACGTCATGTCTATTTTAGCATGTTTGATTACATTTTAAAAGTCTTTTAGATTATTTTTTATACTACAGTATAACCTAAAGATTCCACTGAATCGATAATTTTATCTATTGCAGTAAAATAATCGTCATATATTATATTAGCTTCGCCCTTCTCTCTACTTATTTCACATGCTACAACCCCTTGGTTAGATGCTATTGCATTTTTTATCTTTCGTACATCTTCAGCAGTCTTCATTCCTGCAATCCTTAATGAAGATTTCATTCTAATCCCCCTTGAAAGTTTTAATTTCCCTTTATTAAATCCTTTATTAATGCTTTATCTGCATCATCTTCTATTACTAATTTAATTTCACCATCATCTACACTATCTTCATAAGTTCCAGATACTAACTCAACATCTTGGATATTATATTCTCTGATAATTTCTTCTTCCCCAAATGGCATTCTAACTTTAACAATTTCCTTAACTGTATTATTTGCTACAACTTCACCTTTACCGTCATCAGTAGCAACGACTGATCCTACTCTAGGTAATCTCTTTCTAATATCTTCATAAGTACTTTGTTCATAATTTAAGCAACACATTAATCTTCCACAAATTCCTGAGATCTTAGTAGGATTTAAAGAAAGATTTTGTTCCTTAGCCATCTTAATTGATACCGAAGCAAAATCTCCTAAGAAACTTGAACAACATAGTTGTCTACCACATGGTCCAAGTCCTCCTAACATTTTAGCTTCGTCTCTAACTCCTATCTGTCTTAATTCAATTCTTGTTTTAAATATTGTAGCTAAATCCTTTACTAATTCTCTAAAATCTACTCTTCCATCAGCAGTAAAATAGAAAATTACTTTGTTATTATCAAATGTATACTCAACATCAATAAGTTTCATATTTAATTGGTGCTCTTCTATCTTTTTTAAACATATTTCAAAGGCATCTTTTTCTTTATCTTTATTTTCTTTATGCTTATCCTTATCTTCTTGGTTTGCTACTCTTAAAACTGTTTTTAATGGTGATATAATCTCTTCTTCAGAGATCTCTTTTTCCCCAATTACACATTCTCCAAATTCTATTCCTCTGGCAGTTTCTACTATTACATAGTCACCTTTTTTTGCTCCAGTATCTATTGGATCAAAATAATATATTTTACCCGCTTTTTTAAAGCGTATCCCTACAACTTTTATCATCTTAAACCTCCATAAGATCTACAATCATAACATTTAATGTTAATGCAAAATTTGTATTACTCTTTAGTCTTTCTCTTGTATCATTTATTATACTTACTATTTTATTTAACTTTATAAAACTCATTTCTTTTGATAATCTATCTATTTCATGAAGCTTATCACTATTTATAATTAACTTCTTATTTTCAACTTCTTTATAAATTGAGATATCCCTAACAAATGAAAGTAAAACTTGTAAAAGCTCTTCCCAATCCTCTTTATAATTTTTAAAACTTTCTTCAAACCTTATTACAGCCTCTTTATTATTAGTCTTTATCTCTTCTAAAAGTTTACATAATAAATCTCTTAAGTTCGCTAACTTTTCATCATTAATAAAACGTTCTGCTCTTCCTGGAATTCCACTACTATATGCAATCGCAGCATTTTTCTTATCTTCATCTAAAGCATTAAATTTCAAATTAATATATTCTTCTACCTCTAATAAACTTAATGGTGAAAGCTTATGAACCTGACATCTTGACTTTATCGTATCCAAAATTTGTTCTCCACTTTCACATAATATTATTATATATACTCCTTTAGGAGGCTCCTCTATAGTTTTAAGTAACGCATTTTGAGCTTGAATTGTAAGCTTATTGCCCTTATGTATTATAACTACTTTCTTTTCTCCTTCGAAGGGCTTTTTATTTACCTCTTGTATTATGTCTCTAACTTCATCAATCCCTATAGATTTTTCCTTAAGCCTGTAATGTACAATGTCTGCATAATCTCGTTCTTCCTTCTTATCTAATATTCTTAAAGCAAAGATTTTTGCGAGAGTACTTTTTCCTATGCCGTCTTCTCCTATAATTAAATGAGCATGAGAGAGTGCATTTTTGTCTATAAGCTTATTAAAAACCTTTCTTATTTCATTATGACCAATAAACTCCATTGCACTCCTCCTACAAATTAAATCTTAATAAATTTATCTACATCAACTACAAACACTGTTGCCCCACCCACTTGAACTTCAACTGGATATGACATAAATACATCTGCTGTTCCAACCATTGGTGTTGGTGAAACCATTAACTGATCTCTAGTTTTACATGTATCTTCAATGATTGCAATTACATCATCAAGTTTTTCTTTTTCTACTCCTATTAACAAGGTAGTATTTCCAGCCTTTAAGAATCCTCCTGTTGTTGCAAGCTTAGTTACCCTAAATCCACCTTCTGTTAGAGCTTCAACTAAATCAACAGAATCATCATCTTGAACTATTGTAATGACTAACTTCATAATATTTCCCTCCTTTTAATCTATACCCCTTATTAATACTTATTTTACCACAAATTAAATACTTAAAATATACTTTTATAATATTCTAACACTCTACTAATACAATTTATCTCTATTTAACTATAGGTACTTCTTTACATAATTATATATATCGTTATGTATGTCTTCTATACTTCTTAATTTATCACCGTCATTACATTTTATTTTGTCCCAATTATACTTATTTGCAATATCTAAACTATTATTATATGAGTTCACTAAATATTCCTTATTACTCTCATGAATATCTTTTTCTTTTCCACCTGTAAATTTATTTGCTCTTTCCTTCATAAGTTCTTGACTTATCTCTGGAGGCATATCTAAAAATATTACACAATCTGGTATTGGTAACCCATATAGATCAAATTCTAATTCATATAACCAATTTAGGTATTTTTCTCGTTCACTTTTATCCATTTTAACAGCTTGATGTACCATATTGGAAGTTGTATATCTGTCTGAAATTATTATTCCACCATTTTTGTAGAAATCTTCCCAATCTGTTTTATATGATGCAAATCTATCAATTGCATAAAAAGTTGAAGCTGCATATGCATTAACATCTTCAGGTTTCTTTCCAAAGTCACCATTTAAATACATCTTTACTGGTGCACATGCAGGACTATCATAATTAGGATATGTTATTTTTCTTACATTATAGTTTTCCTTAACTAATCTATCATAAAGCCTTTGAGTTTGTGTAGCCTTTCCTGATGCATCTGATCCACTTTCGATTATAATTAATTTACCTTGAGCCATAACTTTCCCTCCATTATCTATTCTAACTAATTACTAATTAGCTACTACTTTAACTTTTCCATCCTGAATTCCAATAATATCAATATTATCCTCTAATAATTTAATAAGCTTGTCCTTTTTTTCTTTAGATATCTTCTCTCCCATCATTATAAATGGTATACCTGGTGGATATGGTGTAATGTTCTCAGCTGCTATATGCCCAGTTATATGACTTACATCTAATAAAGCCGTGGCTTTATCTAGTATCTTATATGGTTCAATAATTTCCCCATCTTGTATATCTAAATATGAACTGTATTCTTTATGGCTTTCCTCTTCATTCTTAACTAATCTCAATTCCAAAATTGCTTTTTCTAACCTATCAAAATCTTCTTGAGTATTAAAAGGTGTTGAGATAAGTACTACAGTTCTTCCAAAACTCATTTCGCATTGTATTCCTTTTTCAAGTAAATACTTTTCTAAGTTAATAGATTTATATTTCCCACTTTGAGTAATAACTATTTTAGTTGTATCAAAAATCCACTTAGAACTTAAGTCTTCTTTGCTCAAAACTTTTATATATGGGACTTTTTTAACATTATCTTTAAAATTATTAATTCTGTCAATTAATATATCATACTCTTTATCTGCTTTTTCTTGAAGATAATATCTACTGTAATCTAAAGTCACTAAAAAGATGTATGATGGACTTGTACTTGTGAATATCTTAAGATAAAATTCTATCTTTTCTTTATACTCTTCCTTATTTATATGTAAATAAGCACTTTGGGTTAAGGATGGTAGTGTCTTATGTGCACTCATTACTACCATATCAATTTCATATTTTAATGGATTTTCAGGTAAGTTTTTATTAAACCCAAAATGTGCTCCATGTGCTGCATCTAATAATATCTTGACACCTTTTTCTTTGCACTTTTCTACGATTTTTTTTAAATTAACTCCTATTCCAAAATAATTAGGATATGTTAAAATAATCCCTTTAATATCACTTTCTTCTTCCAGTACTTGTAGGAAATTATTCATATCTATTCCCAATGTCACGTCTAGATTTTCATCTACAGAATTTTTAAGAAATACTGGTTTCAGTTTTCTAAGCAAAATTCCATTGTAAATAGATTTATGACAATTTCTTTCAATTAAAACCTTATCTCCTTCTTGAAATGCCGCGAATATCATTGAAAGGTTACCAGAAGAACTCCCATTAACTAAAAAGTATGATGATTTACTCTCATAACAATTTTTTAATAGCTCTTGTGCATCTTTAATTATTCCTTGTGGATTATGCAAATTATCTAAACCTTCAACCTCTGTAATATCTGAGCTTGGAATAAGTTCTAGCATATTTTTACCAAATGCCCTTCCTAACTTATGACCTGGCATTGAAAAAGGTGCTAAATTTAATTTTCTATATTCGCTTAAACCCTCTAACATTGGTACTTTAGTCATACATTACTTCCCTCATTTAATAGTTAATTTGATTTATCAATTATTTCTGCCAAATGCTTTCTTATCTTTCTTCTATTTAATTCATATTTATCTGAATCAGCAGACATTTCTGATATAGCTTTTTCACAATTTAAACAAATTTCCTTTCCGCATATTATTATACCATGTTCAGAATTTTTTCCACATATAATACATCTATTTCTCATATTTTTCCCTCCATCAATCTCTTTTTAATATTAGTGATTATTGACTTATTCAATATATAGTATTCATTTAATTATTTAATTTCATCAATTTAACTCTGAGTTTTATATAAATATTTTTTTATGTTATTGGATAAAATAACATAAGCATCTCTAGACTTAATATTTATAAAGAGTTTGATGCTAATAATTCTTTGAAAATTCAAAGGAGGGTTAATTTTGAATCAGGAACTTATTTCATATCTATCAACCTGTAGAAAAGAGCTTTTCTCTTTATGCAAATTTCTATATGACAATCCAGAGGAAAGCTATAAAGAAGTAAAGGCATGTTCATATATAACAAATTATTTAAAAGAAAAAGGATTCTATGTTAATAATAATTTTTTAGGTATTAAGACCTCATTTATTGCTGAGGTAGGAAGCGGTCATCCAAAAATTTGCTTTTTATGCGAGTATGATGCAATTGCTGATTCTGGGCATGTTACTGGTCATAATTTATTAACTACAATTTCTATAGCATCATCTATAGCCCTTGCAAAGCTTTCTGATAAGTTTAAAGGTTCTATTGTCTTAATTGGCTGTCCTGGTGAATATTTGGGTGGTACAAAGACAACAATGGTAAGACAAGGTATCTTTGACGATATAGATATAGTAATGCAATGTCATCCTAATACTATAACAGCTGAAAGTGGAACATCTTCAGCAATAATCCCACTAAAAGTTAACTATAAGGGAAATGCAGGGCTAAGCTTTTTAAATAAAGGTGTATACAACTCTTTAGATGCAACGTTGCTTACATTCAATATTCTCAACTCCTTGATGAAGGGGTTTCCAGATAACTTAGAAATTAATTCTATCCTATCAAAAGGAGGACTTACACCGTTACTACTTCCAACAGACTCAGAAGCTAAATTTTATATACGAGCTAAAGAAATGGAATATGCTAAGTTTGCTGAAAGTAAACTTAGAGAGGTATGCTCATTTGTTTCAAATATTCTCAATATAAATTATTCTATTTCATTCTATGAACCTCCTAATGAAGAACTGTTGACGAATATAACATTAAACCGACTATATTCTCATAACTTAAAGGAGGCTGGTATTATTGATATTGCTCCACCTAAAGAAAGTAATGCCGGATTGAGCTTAGGTTGTGTTAGTCAAAAAGTTCCAACAATTCAACCCTATATCGACATAACCAATGGCCAAAACATCAACTATGGTTCTGTAGAGTTTGCAAAAGCAACATTAAGTGATTTTGCTATAGACAATGCAATAAAAGCATCTCAAGCTTTATGTTTTACCGCTTTAGATGTATTGCAAAATCCTCAATTATTAAGTGAAGTTAAGTCTGAATTCTTTTCATTTAATAAAGGCTTATATTAATATATTTAACTCAAAATAATAAAGGTGACTTATGTCACCTTTAAGCACTTCTATATTGAAAAAATAAAGAAACTTCTATTATGGGTAATATGATAGTGTCACTTATTCTTGATACGCAAAATCCACTTATATTTATAGTCCTAAATACCTCTCAAATTACTATTATAATTCATATCGTAATTATTGATAAGATTACCACTGTTTCTTTTTTCTTTTGTTGTCCAATTCCTTTATGCTTATAAACATTGATATTCAATATGTCTATTCAATACTAAATAAATTTATCACATTTTTACTTAGTAAATGTATAAAATGTATTACTATTAATTTTCAGGAGTACAACAATGCTAATACCATATGCCCTAAAAAATGGTGATACTATTGGAATTGTCTCAACAGCTTTTCGTGAAGATAAATCAGTTATCCATAGTAAGATTAATTATTTTGAATCACTTGGTTTTAAAGTTAAAGTTGGTGAGTCTGTTTATAAAGAAGATGGCTATTTTTCTGGAAGTACCATTGCCAGAGCGTTAGATATTATGAATATGTTTAAAGACAAAGATGTAAAAGCTATTATATGCTTTAGAGGTGGATATGGATCAATTAATATATTGCCTTATATCAACTTGAATACAATTAGATTTAATAAAAAGATATTATGTGGATATAGTGACACAACAGTACTAATTAATTATATATCAAAGAAAACTGGGTTAATTACTTTCCATGGTCCCATGATAAATTCTGATTTTAATGATATAGAAACTCTAGAAAGCCTCAAGTTTACACTAATGCAAGGAAATAAGCCTTACAGTATACCTTTAGGAAATTGCTCTTTTATTAATCCTAGCGAAATATCCGGAAAATTATGTGGAGGGAACCTATCAACTATTTGCTCATCTATTGGCAGTCCTTATGAACCAAATTTCAAAGATAAGATACTTATCTTAGAAGATGTTAATGAAAAACCCTATAGTATTGACAGAATGTTAACCCAACTACTTTTATCTGGAAAGTTGCATAAGTGTAAAGGCTTTATTTTCGGTTCATTTTATAAATGCGATTGTGATAATGCATCTAATAACTTCACCATAAAAGAAATAATAAGTCGTATTTTTACTCCATTAAATAAACCTATTATATTAGATTTTCCTATTGGTCACTCTTATCCTAATATTACTCTTCCAATTGGTGCAACAGCTAAGTTTAATCTTTTTAAGAAGACTCTTGATATTATTAATCCTGTGGTTAAGTAACTTATTCACACAAATCCACAAATCACACACAACTTATCCACATTTTTTGTTGATAAGTTTGTATTTTTTGTTAATAACTTTTATTTGTTAATTGAAATTTTACTTAATTTACAATCCTTAAAACTATAAAAGACTAGCAAACTTAAAGTTTACTAGTCTTTTTTTTGGAGGCGCCACCCAGATTTGAACTGGGGGATAAAGGTTTTGCAGACCTCTGCCTTACCACTTGGCTATGGCGCCACACTTATGGTGGCTCGAGCAGGAATCGAACCAGCGACACGAGGATTTTCAG
>NZ_JAQYUU010000015.1 GCF_028728205.1 Clostridium sp. 'White wine YQ' | reverse complement strand
TTCCTCTGTTTAATTTTCAAAGACCATTTGTTTGTTTCGTCCCCGTGTCTCTTAGGGACAAGTAGTATCTTATCATGTGTAAAATATAAAGTCAACACCTTTTATATATTTTTTTTAATAAAATCTTAAAGCACATCTGATAAATACACTTAGTACATATATTATTTATTTATCATCCACTAGTTATTCATAGCTATTCAATACATCTATAGGATATATTATGTCATACTAAAATGAAATTATGCATAGAATATATTTATAGGACTTCTCACTAAACATTGTATGTTTAATATGTTGTAATTTTAAAGAGAAGTTCTCAAATATAAAGGAGTCATTAAATAAACTATAGCCGCCAAAAAATACTTCAACCTATTAATAATTAGAACAAAAAACTTTAGACGGAATGTATAAAGGCTCAATTAATTACTAGATTGACTTTTCTTAATAATCTATCTTTGCTTGGTTTTAAGATAAATTAAAGAATAAAATGTTTCACCTACACAACACACCAAATATTAAAACTTATTAAACCGACACATATAAAAGCTATAATATTGAATAAAAATATTATAGTTTACTATAAACATAGTTACTTATGACTCCTTCCCTATAGAACCAACTATAGGGTTTTTTTATTTATGAATTAAATTAACTGAAGTATATTTCAACTTCAGTTAGCTGATATTCACAAATTACATTTTCTCAACATTAATAGCTTGTGGTCCTTTGCCTTTCTGCACAATATCAAATGCCACAGACTCACCTTCGTGTAATTCTTTATCCCCTTGTCTTTCCTTTACTTGTGAAAAATGTACGAAAACATCATTTCCATCGTCTGCTGAAATAAATCCATAACCCCTTTTAGTATCAAACCATTTAACTACTCCATTTATCATTGCATTCAAAACCTCCAGAAAAATATTTCAATACATAATTTACCCATTAATATGTTCTTTATTCTTTGTTGTATCATCTTTTTCTAATGTCTTTTTGTTAAATATCAACTTTGACTTAACTAACAAATCTCTTCCAATGTTTATTATGGTTTCCTTCGGCGCTTGTTCTCTCTTATAATTTGCTATCTCCATTATAGGCTCTAATAATTCAAATGTTTCCATGTACCCTTCACCAATTTTTCTTTTTATATTAGGAACATTAAAATCTAAGGTTTCTGAAACTGAATCGGTTATATTTCTAGGTGATATTTCAATAATTTTTGTTTTAGGAAATAAGTGTCTGTCAATAACAAAATTTTTGTTTAGATTTACAACTATTATAATATCGCACCCTTCCCCATATAGAGGTTGAATAGGTGTATTATCAGTCATTCCCCCATCTAAATACCTATTCTCATGAATTTCTTCACTTTCATAAATCATTGGGATAGCTGAAGTAGCTAATAAAATCTCTTTAACAGTTGAAATATCATAATCATTTAATCTAAAATATCTCGGCGTAAGCTCAGGCATTTTACTGCACGTAACATAACAGCTTTTTTCGTTTTTTAATATTGTATCAAAGTCTATATAGTTATCTAAAATTTCAAGAAGCCCACTTCTTGAGATATTTCCTTGCTCTAATACTGTAGGAATATACTTTTTTATAAACTTCATATTTTTATTGCCTATTGCTATAAGTGTCCCTCTTTTGAGAAGATCAAAATTACTAGTGGGCAAAATCTTTTCTTTTGAAATATTTAGCCAAACTCTCTCAGCTAATTCTATATTGCCGCTTAAAAACATTACTGAATTTAGTGCGCCAATTGATGTGCCAGAAACTGCTGATATATATTTATCTATTCCAAGCTCAATAAAAGCCTTCCAAACACCAATCTGATATGCCCCTCTAGCTCCCCCTCCTGCAAAAACAAGTCCAATTTTCATAAAAATACCCCTTTATTTAAACATGTTACACTATTATTTTATCCACATTTGTATTTTTGCTATCTAAAAATAATTAAAAATAATAAAAAGGTAATTAATTCTAGTTGCCTACTAGTACTAACTACCTAAATATGTATTTATACGATTTAATTTTCTATGTATTAGTTTTCCCTTGAGTTTCTTCCAATTGCTTCTATAATTATTAATGCTGTATCCTCGATTGCTCTTTGTGTAACGTCAATCTTTTTACATCCAACTTTTCTCATAATTCTATCTGCAAAGTCAAATTCCTCTAGTATTCTAGCATCACTTGCATATTCAATATTCGATGATATTCTATGGAACTTATCTAGTCTTCTTTTTCTGATTTCTATAAGTTGAAGTGGATCTATTGTTAGTCCAAAAACTTTTTTCTTATCTACTTCAAATAGTTCATCTGGTACACCAACTTCAGGAACTAGAGGAATGTTTATTGCCTTAATGCCTTTGTTTGCCAAGTACATACATAGTGGTGTCTTTGATGTTCTTGATAAGCCTAATAATACAACATCAGCATTTTTTAATCCTCTATAATCTTTGCTATCATCATATTGCATTGCGAATTCCATTGCCTCTATTCTTTTGAAATATATCTCATCAGTTTTCCACATTGCTCCTGGATTATAATCTGGAACTGTGTTAAGTATATTTGCTGCAACATTTATTATAGGGCCTAATACATTAATGATATTGATATTTCTCTCTACACATTTTTGGGTTAGATATTCCCTAACATTCACGGTTATAACAGTAGAAACTACCATACAAGTATTCTCTGAACTTTCTATTACCTTTATTACCTCGTTGACATCTTCAAGCGTTTTTACGTATGGTATTCTCTTAACATCTACTTCTTCCTTAAATTGGCTTGCTGAGGCATTCGCCACTTGCTCCGCTGTTTCTCCTATGGAATCTGATATTGCATAAATAGTTAACATTCAAAGCACTTCCTTCCAAAACGTTTTCTTTCTTATCATAGTTTTATTTTATATTAATATTTTTATAGGTTCAATATTTATAAATTTTCTACTATAGGTGTCATAACTCTCTAAAATGTTTCTTCTTTATGATATAATATCTTCATCTATTATTTTGGAGGATTATTAAATGAACAAAAATAAGTTAGTTGCAATAGGAATACTTCCAATAATGTGGCTTGTATATTTTGCATTTGAAGTTATTACAGGCAGAGTTAATGATTCTTATACAGTAATTATGAATTTATTAGTTGCAGTTTTATTTGGGTTTATAGGACTCATTGTATATTCAATAGGAGCAAAAAATAAGGTAGGTCTTAACTCCAAGCAGCTGTTAATTATATTTCTAATTTTATTCGTTATTGAGCAAGGATCAAAACTAATTATTAAATTTAAATTTTTTAACTACAATATAACCCTAATAAAAGACTTTTTATATTTCTCTCCAATTATAAACACACAGGGTTCTTGGTTAAATGCTCGTTTTGGGGCTGGTGTTAGTTTTGGAGCATTAATTGCATTAAACATACTGGCTTTAATTTTTTTCACAGAAATTTATAGATATTTTACTCATAATACTAAAAAAGATTTTTGGATTGATATGAGTTATATCTTTCTAATTACTGGGTGCCTCTGCTCACTTATTGATAAGTTATTCTATGGCGGAAGCCTTGATTTCATAGGAATCAGTGATCTATTTGTAGCTGATATAAAGGATATGTATATTAATCTAGGAATACTATTCTTATTTTTAGGTATATATCTAAATGGTTATCTTATTGAAAGTGATAAAGAATCAACCTTCAAGGAAGATATTCAAGGACTAAAGAAATTCTTAACCTTTATGGTAAATGATATAAAAAGCATTATATCAAAAAATTAATATATTTCTGATGTTTGGAAATACTTTCTTATATACGGTATAAGGAGGTATTTTTTTATGAACCTAAATAATCTAAAAAGAATTCCCTCACACATTGGAATAATACCTGATGGTAATAGACGCTGGGCTTTAAATAATAATAAAGATAAGCATGAAGGCTATGAGTTCGGAATTGATCCTGGATTTAAATTATATGAGACTTGTTTAGCCCTAGGAATTAAAGAACTTACTTTCTACGGCTTTACAATTGATAATACTAAAAGACCAGCAGTCCAAACAAAAGCGTTTCAGAAAGCTTGTGTAGATGCTGTTATGAAACTTTCTAATAAAGATGCAAATCTTTTAGTAGTAGGGAATTCTGATTCTCCTCTTTTCCCTAAAGAACTATTACCTTACGCAAATAGAAGAGTTCATTTTGGAGAGGGTCTTATAAATATAAACTTCCTGGTTAATTATGGCTGGAATTGGGACTTATCCTATAATAAGAAAAATAACTCAAGTAAAAAGACTTCTAATCTTTTTTCTTCGCTTGCCTCTTCTGACATTTCTAGAATAGACCTAATAATTCGTTGGGGTGGTCGTCGTAGATTAAGTGGTTTCCTCCCTCTTCAATCAGTATATTCTGACTTTTATATAATAGATGATTATTGGCCAGACTTTAGGGAAGAACATTTATTGGAAGCTCTTAATTGGTACCAAGGCCAAGACATAACCCTTGGAGGTTAGTACATAATAAAATAAGGAAATAGGTCTCATCCCTATTTCCTTTAATTTTTCTTTTATAAAATTTTAAAAGTTTCCAAAATTAAAATCATCAATTGTCTGTAATATTTCATCCATTGTATTCATTATAAAAGGACCGTATTTAGCTACTGGTTCATCTATTGGGTTACTATTTATGAACAGAAATCCTGAAACTTCACTAGAACTTACTTCTATTACTTTTTCATCATTTATAACTGCCATATCACCCTTGTTAACCTTAACTATGCTACCATCACTTAAGGATACTTGAACTCCACCTGTGTGAACATAAATTAATGTAGTGCCTGAAACTTCTTTTACGAACTTACCTTGCTTCATATTTACATCAAAATAATTAATCTCTTGAAAGGTTTCTACTACACCTTTAGTATTCTTAAAATCTCCACTAATTACCTTTACAGTGACATCGCCATCTTCGAACATCGGAATTATCTCTGAGGAAATATGCCTATATTTAGGTTCTTGCATCTTTAATTCTTTGGGTAGGTTAATCCATAATTGATATCCCCAAAGTTCGCCGTCCTTCATAATCGGCATTTCTTCATGGAGTATCCCTTTTCCCGAAGTCATCCATTGAACATCCCCGGCATTTAATACTCCTTCATTACCTTTTGAATCTCTATGTCTAAAGGAACCCTTCACCATATAGGTAATAGTTTCAATTCCTCTATGCGGATGCATTGGAAATCCTGCCATATAGTCAGCCTTATCTTCGCTTCTAAACTCATCTAATAGATAAAATGGATTTGCATCATCTAAGTTTGATGTTCCTATCAGTCTATTTAATGAAACTCCTGCACCATCTTTTACTTTTTGACCATTAACCACTTTAATCATATCTATCACCTAAAATCTCTTTGCAACTTCAACTATATCTCTTTTTGCTTTATCGATAATCTCATCTTTTCTATCAGGATATTGATTATGTCCTTCTACATAAAATGTTTCAGCATCATTTATTCCTATAAATCCTGCTACTGCCTTTATATAGCTTGCTCCATGTTCAAATGCAGCTGCTGGACCTTCTGAAAATACACTTCCACTAGCTTGAATATGAAGAAGCTTCTTTCCACCTAACAATCCCACTGGACCAGCTTCAGTATATCTAAATGTTTTTCCAGCTACACAAATTGTATCTATATATGCCTTAACTATTGGTGGTACTGAAAAATTCCAAATAGGTGTAGCAAATACATATTTATCATATTCTAAAAATTCATCAGTTAATTCATTAAATCTTACAAGCTTCTTCTTTTGCTCCTCTGTAAGACTGCTAAAGTCTGCCCCTGCTGCTAAGCTTCCCCATGCAGCAAATATATCTTCATCTATTAATGGTATATATTCTTTATAAAGATCTAGCTCTTTAATCTCATCTTGTGGATTTACTTTCTTATATTCATCTATGAATATCCTTCCCACTGTTAAAGAATTTGATGCGCTCTCTTGTAATGGATGTCCTTTAATATATAATACTTTACTCATTTTTATATCTCCTTTTAATTCATTTTATCGTTGAGAATTATTATCTCTTACTTTATGTTAGTATAATATCAAAAGTAATATACTTTTGTCAAGTAATAAACTAAGAAAAGTTATTTACTTTTTCAAGTAATGGTTTTACAATATTAGTGAGGTGATAATTATGGGAGACACTCATCTTTGTCCCAAATTTGAAAAAGCCTTTGAGCTTTTAGGCAAAAAATGGATAGGCCTAATAATAAATGGATTATTAAACGGCCCTAGACGATTTTCTGACATTCGTAGCTTAATACCAGAATTAAGTGACAGAGTTTTAACTGCCAGATTTAAAGAATTAGAAGCTGAAGGAATTATTGAAAGAAAAGTATATCCAGAGACTCCTGTTAGAATAGAGTATAATCTAACTGAAAAAGGTCTAGCGCTACAAAAAGCCATGAGTGAAATTCAAAAATGGGCTGACATATGGATAAAATAAAAAAGATAGGAGTTAGCTCCTATCTTTTTTTATAATCTACAAATCTGATTCTATAACCATTAGTTCTACTTTAGTCTTCTTATAAATATATCTTAAAATTATTCCAGTTAGTATTGCTCCAAGTATTATATATCCTATTACAAACCATGATGTCTTATCTAATACATATGGCATTACAAACACGCCTAGTAGGTTATATATCATATGAACTATTATATTACTCCATAATGACCTAGTCATTTGGTAGATTAATCCTAAAACACATCCTAGTATAGCTGCATATATGCATTGTAATAGATTTAAGTGATATATACCAAAAAGTACTCCTTGAGCAATAATTGCTGGAATTACTGGCATTGATTTTTTTAACTCATTAAATACTATTCCTCTAAATAGTATTTCTTCAAAAATTGGTGCTAACATTGTAATTGCTAATGCTGATATTATTGAGCCATTAGCTGCTTGTAAGGTATCTGATACTTCCTGATAACTTGGGAAAAATTGCACTAGAATTCCTACAAGAGAAACTGAAAATGCTGATAAAGCGATCGTTAATGGTATTAAACTTAGGCCTGCTTTCAAATTAAAAGCTTTAAATCTACATCTCATAAATAGATTTTCTTCTTTGTTTCTGAACATAAGTACATATATACCAAATGTTACGATTGCAGCTATTAATGCAATAATATATGCTTGTCCTAAAAACTCTTTTTGAAAATTATCTGCAATATTATTATAATTTCCAGAACCAAATTTATTGACGTTAACCGCTACATAAACTATGCCATATATAAAAGCAATAGCAACTTGAGCTATTAGATATATTCCTGCATACCCTATAGATTTTAAAATTGATATAAAAATATTTTTAATTCTCATGTAACCCCACCTTTTAATGATTTTCAATTAACTTTCTCTTATACTTTCCATTTGTATTCAACCCAATACTAACTTATGATTTCTATATAATTATACCATATATTTACTTATGGAAACATTTGATTATTTTTATTATCTTGTGAACATTTATACCATATGGTCTGTCTAATAGATATAAAACCTCTTAGCTAAGACTTTTATATATACAGGAGGAAATATAAGATGCAATTAGTTACAACAATTGATAATGCTAACACAACAGAATTGGATGTACGTCTCGCAAAGAAAGGTGATAAAGATGCCTTTGTTCGATTGATAGATAATAACAAAACATCCATGTATAGAATTGCCTTAAGCATCCTTAGGAATAAACATGATATTGAGGACTCAATTCAAAATACTATAGTAAAGTCATTTCAAAATATTACTTACTTAAAGAAGGATGAATATTTTAAAACTTGGCTTATAAGAATTTTAATTAATGAATGTAAAAATATAGTGACTAAAAATAAAAAGGTAGTTAATCTAGACTTTATTGATAATACCGAAAGCATTTCTCTAGATTCTTCTAAGTTAGAACTTGCATCCGCTATAAACTCATTAGAAGATGACTTGAGAATAGTAACAACCTTATTTTATTTTGAAGATATTCCTCAAAAAGATATTGCAAAGCTCCTTAATATTCCTGAAGGAACTGTTCGATCTAGGCTTTCTAGAGCAAGAAGTAAACTCTATGAAATATTAAAAGATTTATAGGAGGTATTTATGAAAGACGATTTAATATTTGATGATATTTTAAAAGATAAAGCAAAAAGTGAAATCCTTTATCTACCAGATGACCTAGAGTTAAAAATCAAAGATTCTTTAGAAGTACTGCCTGCTAGAAAGAATGTGAATAGTAGATTTTTAAGGAAAGCATCTATGCTTGCAGCCATTACTCTTATTTCGACTACATGTTTAAGTGCTGCTTTCCCTGCTTATGCTAGAAGCTTACCTGTAGTTGGTTCGGTATTTCAATTTTTAAGTGATAAAAACTTAATTGATAAAGATTATGTTAAATATAGTTCTGATCTTAATCTTTCAAAGACATCAAATGGAGTTACAGTTACTATAAACAGCATATCCTATGACGGCTTGGAGCTTAGTATAGCATATACTGTTGAAAGTAAAAATGAGTTAAATAATAGCCCCCATATCTTTGAGAAAGATTTTAAAATTAATGGAGAAAAAGTAAGTTTCTCTTCAGGCGGAACTGGCAGCTTTATAAATAAAAACACTTATGTTGGTATAGAAAACTTTTCAACATCCAGAGATTATCTTCCAGCTGCATTAAGAAATACTATCTTAGGAGGAAATGTTACCTTACCTGATAATTTTCTAATGGATTTAGATATTAAAGAATTATTTCAAGGAGTTAATGGAGATTGGAACTTTAAATTCAAGGTATCAACTGATAAAGTAAGTAATAACATTACTAAGGTACCAACATCTATTAATTTATCAGCACTTCAACCAAACTTAACTGTAAACCAACTTGTAGTAACCCCGCTTAATACTGCATTAAGAACTTCATCTGATGCACTAACTTCAAATGATTCTCCTATTGATTATTTTGCTTTTGATGACAAAGGAAGAGTTATTGGATTTAAAGGAAATACTGGAGTCGGTAACAAGACTAAAGAAATAAGCAAAAATTGCATGGAATATATCTTTAGTAATGTATACGAAGATACTAAGGCTATAACCTTTATACCTGCTGTTCCATCCAAAGAGTTTCAGAATACTCTTAGTAACTCTAATTGGAACTTCGATGTAGTTTCTAAATCAACACCGCTAAATTTGAAAGGAATCACTACCTTAAGTGAAGGAAAACTTGGAGATTACAACGTATCAAAAATTGAAAATACTAAAGATTCAACTTTAGTTTACTATGAATGTTCAAACCTTACTGCTGCGATGGGACCATATGACTTAATAATAGAAGATGCAGCTGGCAAAAAATATACCTTAGAAAAGAAAGTTGTAAAAGACTTAGGAAATAATCAATTTGTAGCAAAAATAGATTCCCTTCCTGAGAATACTACTTACACTTTAAAAGCTACTGACTTAGAAAAAGAATATACCCTTAGAGAAGATTTAAAATTTACTATTAATATAAAATAAAAAAGAGGCTAAATTTAGCCTCTTTTTATCTTACATTGCTTCTAACTAAAGTCCTGTATAACCCATTAGGTATTCATCTACAGATTTAGCAACAGCTCTTCCTTCATTTATAGCCCAAACTACAAGTGATTGACCTCTTCTAGCATCTCCTGCAGTGAAAACTTTATCTACATTCGTTTTAAACTTTCCATAACCTGCTTTTATATTCGTTCTAGCATCAAGTTCAACTCCAAAGGCATCAGCTACATAGTTTTGAGTACCCAAGAATCCCATAGCTAAAAGTACAAGTTCTGCTTCCCAGTCTCTTTCAGAGCCTGGTACTTCTACAGGTATAAATGCACCTTTATCATTCTTTTCCCACTTAACATCAACTGTCTTAACCTTTTTAAGATTGCCTTCTGCATCACCTTCAAAGCTCTTAACATTTATTGCGTACTTTCTTGGATCATCTCCATACTTCGCAATAAACTCTTCTTGACCATAATCCACCTTAAGGATTCTTGGCCATTGTGGCCATGGATTATTTTCTGTTCTTTCTATTGGTAGCTTATTCATAATTTCAAATTGGACAAGTGATTTTGCCCCATGTCTTAATGATGTACCAACACAGTCAGTTCCAGTATCTCCTCCACCAATTACTATTACATTCTTTCCTTCTGCAGATATATAATTTCCATCTTTAAGTTCAGAATCTAATAAGCTCTTAGTATTAGCTCTTAAGAAATCAACAGCATAATGGATCCCTTTAAGTTCTCTGCCTGGAGCTTTTAAGTCCCTTGGATTTGATGCACCAGTTGCAAGAACGATAGCATCAAAATCTTTTAAGATATCACTAGCAGCATAATTTTCCCCAATATTTGCATTGGTTACAAACTCCACACCTTCTTCTTTCATAAGGTTAACTCTTCTATCAATTACTGATTTATCTAGTTTCATGTTAGGTATTCCATACATCAATAGTCCACCAACCCTATCATGTCTTTCAAATACAGTAACATTATGACCTCTTTTATTTAAAGTATCTGCTGCTGCAAGACCTGCAGGACCTGAACCTATAATAGCAATTTTCTTATCAGTTCTAACCTTAGGAGGTTCTGCTTTTATTATGCCTTCTTCGTATGCTCTATCAATAATGGACCTTTCATTTTCCTTAATAGTAATTGCAGGACCATTAATTCCAGCTGTACATGCTGCCTCACAAGGTGCAGGACATACTCTTCCAGTAAACTCTGGAAAATTATTTGTCTTTAATAATCTCTTAACAGCTTCTTTCCACTTTCCTCTATAAATTAAATCATTCCACTCAGGAATAAGATTGTTTATAGGACATCCTGATACCATACCATTTATCATGATACCAGATTGGCAAAATGGAATACCACAATCCATACATCTTGCTCCTTGTATTTCTTGCTTTTCCTTAGGCAGGCTGGTATGAAATTCTTTCCAGCCCTCTAATCTTTTTAAAGGGTCAATATTTTTCCCCTCTTCTCTTTCAAATTCTAAAAATCCTGTTGGTTTTCCCATAATTTTGCCTCCTTCCTATTTATTCTTTCCTGTTTTTTCATAGAATGCTGCAATTAATGCTTCTTCACCTTTAAGGCCTTGAGCTTCTTTCTCTTTAACGATGTTAAGCATAGCCTTATAGTCATGAGGCATAACCTTATGGAATTTAGGTAATAAGTCCTCAAAATTATCAAGTACCCACTTACCTTTTGATGATACAGTTGCTAAAACATGTTCTTTAATTATTTCTTTAAGTTCTTTTGCCTCTTCTGCATCAACCTCTTCTAGTGAAACCATTTGTAAATTAACCTTGTTACTGAAACTTCCATCTTCATCTAAAACATAAGCAACTCCGCCACTCATACCTGCTGCAAAGTTTACACCTGTAGGTCCTAATATAACTGCTTTACCTCCAGTCATATATTCACATCCATGATCTCCTACCCCTTCAACTACTGCAATAGCACCTGAGTTTCTAACGCAGAATCTTTCTCCAGCAATACCGTTTATATAGGCTTTACCGCTTGTTGCACCATATAATGCAACATTTCCTATAACGATATTTTCTTCTGCTTTAAACTTACTTTGTTCATTTGGATAAACAATCAACTTACCACCAGAAAGACCTTTTCCAAAGTAATCATTTGAATCACCTTCTATTTCTAGAGTTAACCCATTAGGTACAAACGCACCAAAACTTTGTCCTCCAGATCCATTACATTTAATTCTTATAGTATCTTCTTCTAATCCTTCTGATTTATACTTTCTTGTTACTTCTGAACCAAGTATAGTACCTACTGTTCTATTAACATTAGTAATATCCACCTCAACAGATACTCTTTCCTTGTTCTTTAAAGCTTTTTCTGCTATTTTTAAGAATAAAGTACTATCGATAACTTCATTTAATTTATGGTTATATGCTTTGTCAGCTTTAAAGCTTATAGCCTTTCCTTTTTCAACTGCAGGCGCATTTAATACAGCCCTTAAGTCAACCTTCTTAGCCTTCCAGCCTTTAATATCTTCCTTAGCCTTTAACTTATCAAATCTTCCAACCATTTCTTCTATAGTTCTGAATCCAAGCTTAGCCATATATTCTCTAAGCTCTTCAGCTATAAATTTCATGAAGTTTACTACATAGTCTGGACTTCCCTTAAATCTTTTTCTTAGTTCTTCATTTTGAGTAGCTATACCAACCGGACAAGTATCCAAGTTACAAACTCTCATCATTACGCAACCAAGAACTACAAGTGGTGCAGTTGCAAAACCAAATTCTTCTGCTCCAAGTAATGCTGCTATAGCAACATCTTTACCTGTCATAAGTTTTCCATCTGTCTCAACTACAACTCTTTCTCTAAGATTATTCATTACAAGTGTTTGATGAGCTTCAGCAAGACCTAATTCCCATGGTAATCCAGCATGTTGTATAGAAGTTCTTGGTGATGCTCCAGTTCCTCCATCATATCCAGATATTAAGATAACATCTGCTCCACCTTTTGCAACTCCAGCTGCTATTGTTCCTACTCCACCTTCTGAAACAAGCTTAACTGATACTCTTGCTCCAGTATTTGAGTTTTTAAGATCATAGATAAGCTGAGCTAAATCTTCAATTGAATAAATATCATGATGTGGTGGTGGTGAAATTAATCCAACACCTGCAGTTGATCTTCTAGTTCTAGCTACCCATGGATAAACCTTAGAAGCTGGCAGTTGTCCACCTTCTCCTGGTTTAGCTCCTTGAGCCATCTTTATTTGAATTTCTTTTGCACTAACTAAGTATTCAGAAGTTACTCCAAATCTGCCTGATGCAACCTGCTTAATTGCTGAATTTCTAGAATCTCCATTTTCATCTAGAATCCATCTTTCTGGATCTTCTCCACCTTCTCCAGTATTAGATTTTCCACCTAATCTGTTCATTGCTATTGCAAGAGCTTCATGTGCTTCCTTAGAAATAGAACCATATGACATAGCTCCTGTTTTAAATCTCTTAACTATAGAATCAACAGATTCTACCTCGTCAATTGATATGGACTCTGCTGAAAAATCAAAATCAATTAACCCTCTTAGGTTTAATGCTGATTCTTCTCTATCTAATAGCTTTGTATATTCTTTAAATAGACTATAATCGCCTCTCTTAGTAGCTTCTTGTAATTTGTGTATAGTAAGAGGATTATATAAGTGCTCCTCCGCATTACTTCTATATTTATGGCTACCAACTGAATCCAATGTTAAATCTAATGTTAATCCCTTTTTGTCATAACCATCCTCATGTCTTAATTCAGCTTCTTTTTGTATTTCTTTGATGCCTACTCCACCAATTCTGCTTATTGTATTAGTAAAGTATTTATCAATAACTTCTTCTCCAACACCTAAAGCTTCAAAGATTTGAGCTCCTTGATATGATTGAATTGTAGAAATACCCATCTTAGAAAGTATCTTTACTATTCCCTTAAGAACAGCTTTATTGAAATTATATACTCCCTTTTCATAAGAAATATCGAGTAATCCTTCTTCTGATAATTCTCTAATTGATTCATAAGCTAAATATGGATTTACTGCAGAAACTCCAAATCCAAGTAATGTAGCAAAATGATGAACTTCTCTTGGTTCTCCACTTTCTAATATCAGACCTAATGAAGTTCTTGTTCCTTTTGATACTAAGTGTTGGTGTAATCCTGACACTGCTAATAATGAAGGTATAGCAACATATTCACTATTTACTCCTCTATCACTTAATATGATTAGGTTAAATCCTTCTTTATATGCTTCATCAGCTTCATTGAATAAATTATCTAATGCTTCTTCTAATGCATTTTCACCTTTATCCTTTTTAAACAGTATACTTAACTCTTTAACTCTAAAACCATCTCTATTAATATGCTTTATCTTTAAGAAGTCTTCATTACTTAAAATTGGTGAATGCAACTTAATTTGTCTACAGTTTTCTTTTGTATCTTCTAATAGGTTGCCTTCTGTTCCAATAAATACATCTGTAGCCGTAACTATTTCTTCTCTTATAGCATCTATTGGTGGGTTCGTAACCTGTGCAAATAATTGTTTAAAGTAATTAAATAGTGGTTGTGGTTTTTCAGATAAAACTGCAAGTGGTGTATCAATACCCATAGCTGCTAATGGTTCTTCTCCGTTCTCAGCCATTTTTAGTACGGTATTTTTTAAATCATCATAAGTAAATCCAAATGATTTTTGAAGTCTTGCTCTTTCTTCTTCATCATATACTTTTACTTCTTCTTGAGTTTCCTCTAAGTCTTCTATTTTAATTAACTTTTCTTTAAGCCATCTACCATATGGATATTCTTTTGAATACTTTTCTTTTAAATCTTTATCATCTATAAATTCTCCATTTACTGTATCTACAAGTAACATTTTTCCTGGAGTTAATCTATCTTTTAATACTATTTTTTCAGGTTCAACATCTAGAACTCCAACTTCTGATGAAAGAATTAAATAATCATCGTCTGTTACGTAATATCTAGCTGGTCTTAATCCGTTTCTATCAAGTACTGCCCCAAGTTTTTCACCATCTGTAAATACTATTGCAGCGGGTCCATCCCATGGTTCCATCATGGTAGCGTAGTATTCATAGAACTCTTTCTTTTCCTTGCTCATAACTTGACTCTTTGCCCAAGGTTCTGGAATAGCCATCATAACTGCCTTAGGAAGATCTCTTCCATTCATTAATAGGAATTCTAAAGTATTATCCAATATTGCTGAATCTGATCCTTCTTTATCAATTACAGGTAAAATCTTATTTATCTCATCTCCTAAAACTGATGACTTAAATCTAGATTCTCTTGAATATATCTTATTAACATTTCCTCTTAGTGTATTAATTTCCCCATTATGAATCATATATCTATTCGGATGCGCTCTTTCCCAGCTTGGGAATGTGTTTGTACTATATCTTGAGTGAACAAGTGCTAAAGAAGTTTGAACTTTAGCATTACTTAAATCCTTATAAAAACTCTTTAATTGAGTAGCTAAAAGCATTCCTTTGTATACTATTGTTCTTGAAGAGAAAGATGGTATGTAGAATGTTTCATCATGCATCTTTGGATTTTTTAATGCCTTTTTCTCGATCTTTCTTCTTAGAACATAAAGTTTTCTTTCAAATTCTATACCCTTCTTTACTCCTTCAGGCTTTTTAACAATTGCTTGTAAAAAGTATGGAATACAAGAGAGAGCTGTCTTTCCCAAATCAGTAGAATTTGTAGGCACCTCTCTCCAAGCTAATAACTCTGTGCCCTCTTCTTTGAGAGTTTCTTCAAAAATCTTCTTGCCTTCTTCCCTAACATCTTCTTTTTGAGATAGGAAAAGCATTGCCACTGCATATTCTCCCTCATTTGGAAGAATTATTCCTAACTTTTGTCCTTCTTCTTTAAAGAATCTGTGTGGAATTTGAAATAAAACACCAGCTCCATCTCCAGTATTTTCTTCAGCCCCAATTCCACCTCTGTGTTCTAGGTTAACAAGGATATTTAATGCATCTTGTAGAACTTTGTGAGATTTCTCACCTTTAATATTTGCTACGGCTCCAATACCGCATGCATCATGCTCAAAACTTGGGCTATATAACCCCGTTTTCTTTGGATAATAATTATTCATAAACATGGCCCCTTCCGTTAAATATCGCCTTTGATAATATATAGGAACAAACAGCGAGTACCTATACTAAAGTATATATACTCGCAAACACAATTACAATTAAAAATGGAACTAAACTTTTTGGGGTAAGTATCAAAGCACTTAAATTTCACTATTTAATATAGCCTTAGCAACATCACCCATCTTTTGTCCACTATCCATGCTATTCTTCTGTATATATCTAAATGCTTCACTTTCCGACATACCCCTACTTGACATTAGCATCCCCTTTGCTTTCTCAATGAGTTTTCTGTCTTCAATAGTATGTTCCAACTTTTCTACCTTTTTTCGAAGCTTTAAAATTCTTCTTTGGCTTTGGAATATCAAATCCACAGCATTTAAGAGTACTGGTTTTGATATCGGATTACTTATACAATATATATCAGTTTCTTCTTGGACGAAGGACTTATAAGGCTCGTTTACTATAGCTAAAAAACTACAGTCTTCCCCAAGGGAATCATATACATCCATAATGGTCATATCAGACAGCTTATATCCTACTATTATTAAACTAGGGTATTCTAGCCTGGTTCTTCTAATTAACTCATTTCCTGAGGCACATGTTCCAATTACCGTATGACCTTCAGTCTTTAAAATTAATTCAACCTTTTTTGCAGTCTCTAAATTGCCTAACGCAATTATTATCCCCCTACTAAAATCCATAGCAACTCATCCTATCTATTATTAATACTTTTTCATGTAGCTATCTAATTCCCATTGATGAACTTTAGTTATATATTCTTCCCATTCCTTTTGTTTTGCCTTTGTATAGTTCTTGTATACATGCTCACCTAAAGTAGCTTTAACCAATTCATTTTCCTTCATGTAGCCTACAGCTTCATGCAAGTCTCCTGGTAATGCTTCTATCCCTGCTTCTTCTCTCTCTTCCTCTGTCATCTTAAATATATTGCCATCCACTTCTGCAGGAGGAGTTAAATTCTTTTTAATTCCATCTAATCCTGCTGCTAAAAGAGTTGCTAAAACCAAATATGGATTTGCACTTGGATCTGGACATCTTAATTCTATTCTTGTACCAGCTCCTCTTGCTGCAGGAACTCTTATTAGCGGAGTTCTATTTTTACATGACCAAGCAACATAAACAGGTGCCTCATACCCTGGAACTAATCTCTTATACGAATTTACTAATGGATTCGTGATTGCTGCCATTCCTTTTATATTTTCAATTATTCCTGCTATAAAGCTATAAGCAGTCTTACTTAATCCATTTGCATCTGCCTCATCAACAAACGCATTTTTGCCATCTTTATTTAACGACATATTTACATGCATTCCTGAACCATTTATTCCAAACACTGGTTTAGGCATAAAGGTCGCATGAACTCCATGTCTTTGTGCTATAGACTTAACAACTAATTTAAATGTCATTATATTATCAGCTGTGGATAAAGCATCAGAATATTTAAAATCTATTTCATGCTGTCCTGGAGCAACTTCATGATGCGATGCTTCTATCTCAAATCCCATTTCCTCTAAAGCAAGTGTCATATCTCTTCTTGCATTTTCACCAGCATCTATTGGTGCCAAATCAAAATACCCTGCTTCATCATGGGTTTCTGTTGTTGGCTCTCCATCTGTGTCAGTCTTAAATAGGAAGAATTCGCATTCTGGTCCAACATTCATTGTATATCCTAAATCCTCAGCTTCTTTTAAAACCCTCTTTAATATATTTCTTGGATCTCCTTCAAAAGGCTTTCCTTCTGGTCTATAAACATCACAGATTAATCTTGCAACCTTTCCTTGTTGTGGTCTCCAAGGGAAAATAGCAAAGGTGTCCAAGTCTGGTCTTAAATACATATCTGATTCCTCTATTCTAACAAATCCATCAATAGACGATCCATCAAACATACATTCATTATCTAATGCCTTTTGTAGCTGACTATCTGTAATCGCTACATTTTTGAAAGTTCCAAACATATCAGTAAATTGAAGTCTTATAAACTTAACTCCCTCTTCTTCTACAATTCTAACAATATCCTCTTTCGAATATTTTGACATAAAAATCCCCCCTTCAATGCTAATTTTTATAAAAACGGCGCTCAACAGAACCACCTTCAAAAGATATAAAGTAATTCTATTGAACGCCGTTGTCCAACTAATCTGTATTAATTATATTCTCATAATGATAAGAAATCAACACATTTTTTTGTTTTCTTTAAAAAATACACTTCTAAACCTTAACTTTTATCAACGTATTCCGGAATTTCTTAGTAAAATGTTAAAATACATAATTCTGATTAATAAACTGATATTTTCTATTAACTTATGTATCATTACAAAAATACCTTATAAATCCACATAATAATATACGTCATTAAATAATATTATAATAGATAATCCCTTATAGGTCTATTGTTTATTATTTTACAATTAATGAAAACATCTCAAATGAGTGATACAATTATTATAAGTAATAAATGAATTTTATATAAATGGAGATTTAATTATGGCTGTACAAATTATAACTGATAGCACTAGTTACATTGATGAAACTCTTAGAACAACACTCGGAATAAATGTTGTGTCCTTAAATGTGTTATTTGATGATGATAACTTTAAGGAAGTTGATTTAAAAAATGATACCTTTTATGAAATGATGGAGAAACGTGGCATTCCAACTTCTTCTCAACCTTCAGTGGAAGAAATATATTCATGTATGGAAAACATAATTAAAAAAGGTGATTCCATACTATGTGTATTTCTTTCCTCAGATATGAGTGGTACATATTCTACAGCTCATATGGTTAAAGAAATGATTCTTGAAAAGTATGTTAATGCAAAGATTGAAATAGTTGATTCCCGTTCAAATAGTATGCAATTAGGATTTGCTGCAATTGTTGCTGCTAGGGCTGCAAAAGATGGACAATCTTTAGAAGAAGTCAAAACTATTGCCATAGAAAACACCAGAAGAAGCAGGTTCCTTTTTATACCTGATAATTTTGTTTACTTAAAAAAGGGTGGACGAATTGGTGGTGCTAGTGCATTGATTGGTAACATATTAAAAATAATACCTATTTTAACTGTTGAAGATGGTAAAACTTCTATTGCTAATAAAATAAGAACTAAAAGAAGAGCTAAATTAGAGATGGTTGATATGTTTCTAAATGATGTTAATAAGTTTGGATTAGGAGAAGTAGCAATCCATCATATAAATTGTATTGATGAAGCTAAGGATTTAGCATTAATTCTGAAACAGAATCTTAATATCCAAGTACCTATATGTGATATAGGCCCAGTAATTGGATTGCATGTTGGACCAGGAGCAATAGGGATTGCCTACTATACAAAAAATCCAATAAGGTAATATATTAATACTTGCAATAAATAAAGGGGGATTTCATATACATAAAATCTCCCTTTATTTTCTTATAAAAAACCTATAATTATTTCTATCTAATAACCTCATCCACTTTACCGTCACCATTATAATCTAATTCCAACCAAACCTTCTCTTCGTAATCAACATTTACATAAAGTCTAGAACCATGCATCAAATGAATTCTATCAAATTTATATAAATATCTTTCATTTCCGATTGAAAAGTCAACTATTTGTTCCTTATGAGATTTAATTTTTATAATTAATTCTTGAGCTTCCCCTGTTCCAACAAAGATTGCTTGAGCTCCAATCTTTCCTACAATATTAACTTTGAATTCTTCCTGCCCATAAATTCTATAGCCATAAAACTCCTCTTTAATTATTTTAGTAACGTTATAAATTTCATTTCGTCCGCTAAATATTTTAATATCAACATCTCCTGCAAAAACAAATTTTATATTTTTCTTCTTTATAACTTCCTTCTCTCTTTCATTATTATTAACTATAGCTTTATCTGCATTAATGAAGTTTATAATCGTATCTAATATGCTATCATCCTCAATTAAATCCTTATGACTTACTTCATATGCTTTAATTACTCTATCATTCTCTTTACTATTCATAACTGCACTTAAAAAGGGCACTACCCCGTCACCTTCTTTTGAATACCTTGGTTCTACAGCTTTTATAGTTCCCATTATATTATTCCTATCTATTATTTTTATTGCATCTATCGTATTTATTTCAATACCAACTATGACTATATAATCCAAGTCTTCTATATAATTAAAGAAATCTTTTATCTCTTTATGAAAATTTAACGCCTTCTCATAAAGACTACTATTAGATATAGTTTCTATGAACTTTTTCGTTTTCTCTACATTATTACATTTCTCTTCCTCATCCTGCCAGAAATAATCATACCAGTGATCTAACTCTTCATCTGTAGTTAATAACCAAGGCTTATTTTCCGTAAACTCCTCATTAGGTATAAGTTGATATATACTTGGATAGTTATATAAAAGTTCTTTTATATTTTTTGATATAAAAGATAATGAGGCTTGCTCTATTATCCCTTCTATGTCATTGGATAAAATATTTAATTTCCCGTTATACAAACATTGTACAGCATCTATTGATCCCCAATATGGAGTTCCAAGTGTAATTAACTTATCTATCTTAGTCTTTCCATACTCAGATATATATTTTGCTGCTATAAGGCCTCCCATGCTATGTGCTATGATAATTACCTTATCAAATTTATCAATTAGTTCTTTTAAAAATATTACATTTCTACTATTATCTAATCTCCAGTCATAAGCAAAAAATTGAATCTTATAGCTTTCCCCTACTCTCTTTTGTAATGTTGTAATTAACTTTTTATAACTATCTTTAGCTCCATATTCATCTTCTCCATTGTTTGGTTCTATAGATTTTATTGACTCTCCTTCTTCATTACAATGCAGTTCTCCATTTAACAAATAAATTAACTCCATAATTCCAAAAGGACCTTTTTCAGTTATCCAAACAATATTATTATTTTCTGAATTCTTCAAATTTGATCCCATTATACCTGGTATTACTATTATTGCTTTATCCATTTTCCAATCCAAATTATTATTATCCCTTTATAGATATATTCTTTACATGATTTTACTGTTCATCTAAATTTAAAAGAAGAGGAACTTTCATGGTATCCGAGTCATCCATAAAATCTCCTCTTCTTGGTTATAATTATATATATTTTGTAACCATTCTTTACTAAGTGTTAATTATATAATTTGCTTTATTCCAATTAATATTAATAAAATACCTGCTATGAAAGGAGCTTTTTCTCCAATATTCCATCTACTGAATATTTTTGCTACATAATTTCCTACCCATAAAGCTACGAAGCTAACAAAAGCAGAAAAAAATCCTACAAAAATAGGATTAACTCCTATCATTCCTGCACTAAGGCCTCCACCTAATGTATCCATTGATAAGGCTACTCCTAGTAAAGTTGCTTCCTTATAATCTATATCCTTTGAGTTATTTACATCAGCTTTTTCTGGATTCTTCATTATATCTTGTATAGAAACATCTCCATTAACTATTACTTCTGCTTCTTTATTTTTCTTATTTCTATATGGCTCAATCATAATCCAAATACCAATTCCAACTAGCAATATCATACTTAAATATGAAGATATCCGTGGATTTAAAGTTTGTGAAACAACTTGTCCAGACAATGCTGCTAGAGAGGCAAAAATAAAGGTTATAAAGGAAATATATAAGTTTTTAGACATGGGAATTTTAATACCTCTTATACTATAAGCAATCCTAACACTGATGTTATCGATGTTATTGGCAAGAGCAATAAATAAAGTATATATTATACGCATATAGTTAACTCCTTTTTCCTCTTTGCTGTATATGTTATAGTATTAATTTTCAATACCATGTGTTACTTTAAGAAAAAAGATATGCATATAACAAAAAAAATTAGAGGAAGATATATTTTGATTGATTCAAATCCTCCTCTAAACATATATTACCTAACATACATATCAATTAGTGTACCTAATCCTCTTTCCAAATTTCTTAATTTCTCTTTATCTAAGCATCTTAGATATATTGCTTCAATTTGCAGCATATATTTTTTTCCCTCAGATAAATGAGCTTTTCCATCATCGAGTCTTGCTTTATAATCTTCATTTATCTTTGAAATTATATCTTTAAATTTTTCATCTGTGCCCTTAGTTATTAACTCCTTATAAGTATCAATAACTACGTCAGAATCTCTTTCTGAATAATATTCATGAGGATTTGTACTATCAAATGCACAAACCCCTAGCTCTCTAATAACTACCATATCAAGACTTTCTGGGTCAAATCCACAATGATAAATTTCTAAATCCATCCCCCTACGCTTTCCTTCATCCAATATCTTTTTTAGTATGGTAGATTTTCCAGTCCCTGGCCTTCCTTTAATAAGATATCTCTTATCAAGATTTCTTGTTATATTAGGAATGAAATCTTTCGTCCCTTCTGGAGTAACTGCTTCAAAATATCTATGATATATTTTTGATTCTTTATTTTCACAGTTATCAGAATATATTTCCTCTACAAGAGAATTAGCCAATTTATTTGCTTTACTGATATCTAAATTCTCAATATATATTTCTTTTAGCTTATTATAATATTTTAAAGCATCATTAAAGGAATGTTCAGCTGCTTTGAATTCTGATTTCATTTTATCCTTAAGCTCCTCAATTTCTCGTTCTTTTTCTACTAATTCAGATTCTTTCATTATTCCTGATAAATCTATAAATTCTTTTCCTCTATTTACTTGAGCGATTTTTGATCCATAAATAGGATTACCATCAACGAAAGCGACCTGAGCTTCCGGGATAATTACACCTTCTATATATTCATTATGCATATAACTATTTATAAGCTCTATTTCATATTCTCTTAATAAATAAGCTTGAGCAATTGATTTTATGAAAGAAGTTTTTATTATTTGAGGAGCATTTTTTACTATATATAAATCTTTAACATTACTTAATATCGAATCATAATAATTAACTTGTCCTCTTGCTGTATTACCGCCTCCGTAATAATTGATAATGTTAGCTACCATTTGAACACTTCCTCTTTAAAAATATTTCATTTTACATCTATATTATTTATATGATTTTATATTCCTAAAGGTGAAGTTAATTGAAATGCATTTATTCAAATTTACCAATTTTATGTACACAGACATAACCCTTTGCTCACCTGCATATTATACTTACTATAAGCCATCTGTTTAAGGAGATATTATGTCCATCTATGACTTAAAACCAGAAGAATTACCAGTTGCAGCTACTATAATAGCACTTCAGCTTTCACTTGGACTTACAACTGCACAAAAGATAATTCTTGGAACCTTCCTTCAGAATATCGGAAGTAACTTGACCTTCATGGCCGCACAAGAGGCTGTCCTTAAAGATAGAGTTAGAGAAGCCTCTACGTCTTCAGATATTACAGATACAGCAACAGGAGCCGCAACCGCTGCTGCCGCAGGTACTCCTACTTTTTAGTCCAATATACTAAGCATAACTTTATTGTTTAAACTTTATACCTAAACAGCTGCTAATTACATAGTTAAATTTGTTAGTTCTTACTAAAGTTATTTGTGATTAATTATCTCCTTGTTGATATATGAAATAAACTGCTGTAAAATATATATTGTAATTATTTATAAGCTTGGATAAAAGGACATAAATGGTTTTATCTATATAGTTAAAACTCTATAATCTTCTTTTAACTGACCTTAAATTTTTTATTCTAATTTTCTTTCTAATTGCAAGGTGTTACTAAGCAAAAGGATTTGAAGACAAATATCGATGCAATGATTGCATAATATACTTATTTGTTTATAAAATTTTACCTTCTGCTTTGCGGAGGGTTTTTATATTTTAGAATACAGAATTACTTTAATTAAAATTTTCAATATAATTATTGGAGTTACCACCGGAGGTTCTATGGAAGATAAAAATAGAGTTGGCGTAGTTGCTATCGTTCTTGATAGCATTGAATCTGCACCTAAAGTTAATGAAATACTTCATGATTTTGCCTCTATCATCGTAGGAAGAATGGGCATTCCTTATAAAGAAAAAGGAGTTTCAGTAATTTCAATTATCGTTGATGGGACAACTGATGAAATAGGTGCCTTAACTGGTAAGCTTGGAAGAGTTACAAATGTACAGGTCAAATCCGCTATAACTAAAAAGTAATATTAAGGAGTGTCGTTGTTATGATTAGAGAGTATAAGGCTGAAGAATTTATAATTGAAGAAGAAATTCATCAAAGTATTTCTGAAGGTGAAAAATTAGCAAAAGACAAGGATTATGTAAAAGCTTTACTTGAAAGATCCAGAGATTTTAAAGGATTAACTCACAGGGAAGCTGCTGTTTTGTTAGCCGTTCAAGATGAAGATTTAGTTAATGAAATGTTCAAAGTTGCTAGAGAAATAAAAGAAAGAATATATGGAAACAGAATTGTTCTATTTGCTCCACTTTATTTATCAAACTACTGCGTAAATAATTGTGAATACTGTGGATATCAACACTGCAATAATGACTTATTAAGAAAAAAATTATCACAAGAACAAATAGCTGAAGAAGTTAAAGCTTTAGAAGCCATGGGACATAAGAGACTTGCCTTAGAGCTAGGTGAAGATCCTATAAATAACCCTCTTGAATATGTTCTTGAATCTCTTAAGACCATCTATTCACTTAAATTTGATAATGGTGCAATAAGAAGATGTAATGTTAACATAGCTGCAACTACAGTTGAGGATTACAAAAAATTAAAGGATGCTGGAATTGGTACCTATATCTTATTCCAAGAAACATATCATAAGCCAACCTACGAAAGACTTCACCCTCAAGGACCTAAACACGACTATAATTGGCACACTACTGCTATGCACAGAGCAAGAGCTGCTGGAATAGATGACGTTGGAATGGGTGTACTTTACGGATTATATGATCATAAATATGATACTGTTGCTATGTTAATGCATGCTGAGCATCTTGATAAGGAAACAGGAGTTGGTCCTCACACCCTATCTGTTCCAAGATTAAGACCTGCTGAAAATGTTGACTTTTCTACTTATCCTCATATGGTTAAGGATGAGGATTTCAAAAAGTTAGTAGCTATTTTAAGAATTGCAGTTCCATATACAGGAATTATCTTATCAACAAGAGAAGAAGCTAGCTTCAGAGAAGAAGTTTTAGCTGTTGGAGTATCACAAGTTTCTGCTGGTTCTTGTACTGGTGTTGGTGGATATTCTGATACTAATAAGGAAAAAGAAAATACAGCTCAATTTGAAGTTAGTGATGAAAGAAGTCCAAGCGAAGTAATGAGAAGTTTATGTAGTCAAGGATATATTCCAAGTTATTGTACTGCTTGTTATAGAGAAGGCAGGACTGGTGAAAGATTTATGGCTTTGGCTAAAAGTGGACAAATCCATAATGTTTGTCAACCTAATGCACTATTAACTTTTAAAGAATATTTAATTGATTATGCTGATGAAGAAACTAAAAAAGTTGGAGAAGAGGCGATAGCTAAAAACCTTCAATTGATTCCAAACGAAGCGGCTAGAAAAGCTTGTGAAGATAAACTTCAAAGAATCCAAAATGGTGAAAGAGACTTACGTTTTTAATATTTAAAAAGAAGCTTGGACTTATATCCAAGCTTCTTTAATTTTATCATGTTATAAATCTTAACATTAAAGGAATAGTAATTATCGAAAATAGTGTACTAATAAACACTGTAAAAGCAGAGAAGTCCTTATTCTTATTATAATTTTCTGCAAATATTGATGTAGTTGCTGCTACTGGCATAGCTTCACATGCAATGATAACATTTGTAGGTAAAGATTTAATTCCTAAAGTAATTACTATTATATATAAAATAACTGGTACCAAAATTAATTTTGCAAATACTCCATAATATAAATAAATATCTTTTATTCCCTTCCTTATTGACACATTGGCCATCATACTCCCTGTTATTATCATTGATATAGGTGTTGTCATACCTCCAACCATACTAATGACATTTTCAATCACTAATGGCATTTTAACTGGAGAAATCATGACTAATGCTCCAATTACAACAGATATAATTCCTGGATTAATAAATATCTTTTTTAAATCCTTTATATTCTCCTTACCATTAAACAACATCACTCCATAGCTCCAAAGAAATACTGTAAATGCCATATTAAATATAGATGCATAGGCTAATCCTTCTTTTCCATATATACTCTCAATTATTGGGAAGCCTATAAATCCACAATTTGAAAATACTGTAGCAAATTTTAATATCTCTTTCTTTTCCCCATTAACTTTTAAATATAACAACTTAGAGATTAGTATTACAATTAAAAATGAAAGAAAACTATATCCTAGTGATTTAAAAAGATTTAAAATGATTTCACTGTTATACTTAATATTAAACGAATTAATTATGAGAAGTGGTAATGTTATATTAATAAGCAAGGACGATAATCCTTTATTAATTTCTTCATTTAATATCTTTTTCTTGTTTCCATAGAAACCTACTAACATTATTAAAAAAATTTCCCCAATTTGTGAATATAAACTCATACATGCCCCCTACTTTTAAGTTTTATGTAATTATACCAATTCTATAGTTCTTTATAAATACTTAAAACCTTAGAGTTAAAACTTTATTTTAAAGGTAAATATTTGTTAACTTATGTATTTTGCACTCTATATTCCTCTATAATTAAATAAAGAATAATTTTTAGGAGGATCCTATCTTGAATAAATATGAAAGAAGCTGGATTTTGCAAGATTTCGGTAATTCTGCATATTCAATTGTTATTACAACAGCTATACTTCCTGTATTCTTCAAACAAGTTGCTGCTAATAACATGGCAGATAATATTTCTACTGCATACTGGGGTTATGCAAATGCATTAGCCACATTAATTATTTCAATATTAGCTCCATTTCTAGGGACAATTGCTGATTATAAAGGCTATAAGAAAAAATTTTTTACTTGTTTCTTATTAATTGGAGTTATTTCAACTGCACTTTTAGCAACAGTTTCTAAAGGTAACTGGCTAATGTGCTTAGCTATTTATATTTTTACTACAATTGGATTTTCTGGTTCTAATATTTTCTATGATTCTTTTCTTACAGATGTAACCGAAGATTCAAAAATGGATAAGGTTTCTTCATACGGATATGCTTGGGGATACATCGGCGGTACCATTCCATTTCTTATATGTATACTAATTATCACCAATGCTTCATCCTTAGGAATAACTACTATCTTCGCTACTCAAATTTCTTTTTTAATTACATCCATATGGTGGTTACTTTTTTCTTTTCCGATACTTAGAAATGTTAATCAAAAATATTATATTGATGATGATCCTAAAACAATCATTAAAGAACTTAAAAAGCTTTTGGTTGCTCTAAAAAAATTAAAGCACAATAGGAATGTCTTTCTATTTCTTTTAGCCTTTTTCTTTTATATAGATGGAGTTCATACCGTTTTTACAATGGCTACTGCCTATGGTATAGATATTGGAATTGATAGTAATACAATAATGAAAATACTTGTAGTAATACAAATAGTAGCTTTTCCTTTCGCTATTCTATATGGAATACTCGCAAAGAAATTCTCTACTAAGGCTATGATTTTAATAGGCATCATAACTTACACTATAGTATCAATTTATGCATTTTTTATTAAAACTCAATTTGATTTTTGGATATTATCTATTTTAGTTGCTAGCGCACAAGGTGGAATTCAAGCACTTAGTCGTTCTTTTTATGGCAAGATAATTCCAAAGGAAAATTCAGCTGAATATTTTGGAATTTATAATATATTTGGAAGAATTTCAGCTGTTATAGGACCACTCCTAATTGGTATAATCGGAACAATTACTGGTAGCTCAAAATATGGAATTCTAAGTTTAGTTGTCTTATTCTTTATAGGTGGTTTTTTATTTTTAAAAGTAAAAAATAATAATTCTGAAATCTCTGTTTAATAAAGTAAAAAACTGATCTTTCAAATTGAAAAATCAGTTTCTTTATTTTAAGCTAAGCAAGTTTACATTTTAAATAATTGTGGTGACCC
>NZ_JAQYUU010000014.1 GCF_028728205.1 Clostridium sp. 'White wine YQ' | reverse complement strand
TGAAATCTCTGTTTAATAAAGTAAAAAACTGATCTTTCAAATTGAAAAATCAGTTTCTTTATTTTAAGCTAAGCAAGTTTACATTTTAAATAATTGTGGTGACCCACCGGGGAATCGAACCCCGGACACCATGATTAAAAGTCATGTGCTCTACCGACTGAGCTAGTGGATCTTAATGCACAACATCCTCAAGTATTGTATACCACTTTATATTTTTTGTCAACCAAAGCTTTCTATTATAGGTTTTCCGAAATATATATTTATATACTTAGTAGACCGCAATGTTTTTTTATTGTTTCTACAGATTTATTAAACTTAATTTGTTCCTCTTCTGTCATTTCTATCTCTACTAATTCTTTTACTCCATCTTTATTCAAAACTGCTGGCACCCCTGCAAATACATTATTAAATCCATATTCTCCTTCTAACAATGTTGATACTGGAATTATTTTATTTTCATCATTAAATATCGCCTTAATTATTCCAACTGCAGCAGTAGCAATTCCATAATAAGTAGTTCCTTTTCTATTAAAAACAGCCCATCCTGCCTGTGCAGTATCTAAGGTAAGCTTATCTAAATCTACATTACCAATTCTGTCTTTATTATCCTTTATTACTTTGCTGAAAGGCTTTCCTCCAATATATACATGAGACCATGGAACCATTTGAGAATCACCATGTTCACCCATAGAATACGCTTGAACACTTCTAGGATCTACTTGAACTAAATCTGCAATAAAGTGCTTTAATCTTGCTGAATCAACTGAAGTTCCTGTTCCAATTACATGGCTCTTAGGTAGTCCTGATAGTTTCCATACATAGTATGCCATTATATCAACAGGATTAGAGATTATAATAAAATGACCATTAAACCCGCTTTTCATAATGGGCTCTACTATTGACTTCATTATTCTAGCTGAAGCTTCTAAGGTATCCAATCTACTTTGACCTGGTTTTGGTGGCGGACCTGCTGTAATAATGATTGCATCTACATCTGCACAATCTTCATAGCTTCCTGCTCTAACCTTAGTGTGTTGGTCTAAATATTCAATACAATGACTTAAATCCATCGCTTCACCTAAAGCTTTTTCATGATTAATATCAATCATTATTATTTCTTCACAAACTCCTTGAGTAACTAAACTAAAGCCTGCACTGGATCCTACAAGGCCAGTTCCAACAATAGCAACTTTTCTAGACTTTATGGCCATTATTTTCCCTCCTAAAAAACTACATTATATAAGCAATTTTACTATTGCTTTCTTATATATTATAATTAGTATATATCATTAATTGACCTGTAACAATTTATCATTCAAATCTTCTTATTATCTAAAATATGGATTCAATACTAATTAAATAAATTATTGAAATTCCTTTAATTTGGGTTATAATATACTAATGAATAATAAAAATATCAGTTAAAACTTTCATACAATGAAAATTATAGAATTAATGACATTTTTAGAGATTGCCTAGTATCCCTATATGTTTTATAATATTTGTATACTAGAAAATTTATATTAAAAAGTAGGTGTACTTTATGAAAATTTCAACCAAAGGAAGATACGGTATTCAACTAATGTTGGATTTGGCTATACACTATAATCAGCAATTAGTACCATTAAAAGATATAGCATCCCGCCAAGAAATTTCCGAAAAATATCTTGAACAAATAATAACTCCTCTAAATAAATCTGGATATGTTAGAAGTGTTAGAGGTTCTCAAGGTGGATATATGTTAGCTCTTGAACCTTCAAAAATCACAATCGGAATGCTCTTAAGAGTATTAGAGGGTCCATTGTACCCTGTTGATTGCGCAGCTACTGATAATCCAAACTGTGATCGTGCTTCAACCTGTGTTACCATTGGCATATGGAAAAAGATGAAAGAAGCTGTTGAAAGTGTGGTTGATAACATATCACTTGAAGATTTAGTTGAAGAGTATAAATCAAAAATCGAGCCAGATTTCTGTATTTAGGTTTTATAAGTTATTCTTATAAAACCCTTTTTTTATTCTTTAGGCATTTATACTATCCTTGACATTTTTTTATTTTATGTCGAACTTAAGTCTTATATTGTAACTATCTGTTTTTATATTTCATAGTATAACCTATAAATTAATTATTATATATTTTAGAGAGGTATTACTATGTGTGGAATTTCAGGATGGATTGATTTTTCTAAGGATTTACTCCCTTTCTATAATGTTATAGAATCAATGAATGAAACTCTTAAGCTGAGAGGCCCTGATAGTGAAGGCTTTTTTTCAAACAATAATGTACTCCTAGGACACAGACGTCTTATAGTTGTTGACCCAGAAGGGGGAAAACAACCTATGATAAAGCATCTCAATTCTAACACTTATGTTTTAGTTTATAATGGAGAACTTTATAATACTGAAGACTTAAGAAAAGAACTCCTTTCCTATGGACATACATTTGACTCTTATTCTGATACAGAAGTTTTATTAACCTCCTATATTCATTGGGGAATAAATTGTGTAGATAAACTCAATGGAATCTTTTCATTTTGTATCTACGACAAAAATTCTCATAATATTTTCTTAGTTAGGGACCCTCTAGGGGTTAAACCTCTATTTTATTCAATTAAAGGATCCTCCTTAATATTTGGTTCTGAAATAAAAACATTACTTGCTCATCCTTATATAACTTCACGAGTCGATGAGAATGGATTAACTGAGCTTCTTGCTTTAGGTCCTGCTACTGCACCTGGAAGTGCTATTTTTAAAGATATTAAGGAAGTTCCACCTGGATTCTTTTTGAACTTTTCACCAAATGGATATTACCTAAAAGAATATTGGAAACTTACAGCCGAAGATTTTAATGAAACCCAAGATGAAGCCAAGGAGCATTTAAAAGAACTTTTAACTGATGCTATCACAAGACAATTAGTTGGTGATGTACCCTTATCAACATTTTTATCTGGTGGTCTAGATTCTTCTGTAATATCTGCCGTTGCAGCAAAAGAGTTTAAATCTAGAGGAAAAAAACTAACTACTTACTCAATTAACTTTGAAGATAATGAAACCTACTTTAAATCATCACTTTTCCAGCCAACTCCTGATGAAGAGTGGGCACAATTTATGTCAAAATACATCGATAGTAATCATCACACAATATTATTAAACAATTTAGATTTAGTTACTAACTTGAAAGATGCCTTAATTGCTAGAGATCTACCTGGTATGGCAGATATAGATTCATCTCTCCTCTTGGCTTGTAAAGAAATTCGAGAGGATTTTGTAATTGGTCTATCTGGTGAATGTGCAGATGAAATCTTAGGTGGATACCCATGGTTTACAAATAAAGACATGATGAATGCCACTACCTTTCCTTGGGCAAGATCTACTTCAAGCAAAATAGATATATTAAATCCTTCTCTTAAGCATTTAAAACTTCAGGAGGTTGTAGATGCAAACTATAATGATTCTATTTCGAGAGTATCTCACTTAGATGGTGAAAGTTCTTTAGATTATAGAATGAGGGAATTATTCTATTTAAATGTTAAATGGTTTATGGTAAATCTATTGAACCGAAAAGATAGAATGAGTATGTCAAATTCCCTAGAAGTTAGAGTTCCTTTTGCAGATATTAGATTAGTTCAGTATGCCTTTAACTTACCTTCTAATATAAAATTCCTCAATGGACGAGAGAAAGGACTTCTTAGAGAATCCTTAAGAGGAATACTTCCAGATGAAATTGTTGAGAGAAAAAAGAGCCCTTACCCAAAGACCTATCATCCAATATATACTGAAGAAGTGTGTAAGGAAATGAATAAGATACTAAACACGCCATCTTCTCCAATACTAAATATTATTGATAAGAAGAAAATTCAAGAGATAGTTGACACCAAAGGAACTTCCTATAAGATTCCTTGGTATGGACAGTTAATGATGGGACCACAATTTATAGCTTATTTAATCCAACTAAACTTATGGTTAGAGCTATATAATATACAGCTAGTTAAATAAAAAAGGTTAGGATTTCTCCTAACCTCTTATACTTTATTTCATTAATTTTTTCATGTGTGAAACTATTGGATCAGCTAAAGTTCCAACTACTATTTGGTAGTTTCCTTCGCCCATTTTCATAATTCCTGAAGCACCTAATTTCTTAAGTTCTTTTTCATTAATCTTACTTCCATCAGCTACTGATAATCTGATTCTAGTTACACAAGCATCTATAGTTTCAACATTTCCTTTTCCACCTATAGCATCAAGTATTCCTTGAGCTTTAACTGCTAAATCTGATGAACCTTTTGATGAACTTCTAACTTCTACATCTTCAGCATCTTCATCTTCTCTACCTGGAGTCTTAATATCAAACTTCTTAATGAAGAATAAGAATACAAAGTAGTAAATTGCAGCAAATACTAATCCAACTAATGCTAATCCTAATGGATTACTTGTATTTGGCTTATTGAAGTTTAATGCATAATCAATAAATCCTGCTGAGAAACCAAATCCTATTTTCATGTTAAGAGCATATGTTACTGCTCCTGCTACACCAGTTAATACTGCATGTATTCCGTATAGTACTGGTGCTATAAACATAAATGAGAATTCTATTGGTTCTGTAATACCAGTTAAGAATGAAGTAAATGCTAATCCTAATAACATACCAGTAACTTCTTTTCTTCTTTCTTTCTTAGCTGCTGTAATCATAGCTAAGCAAGCTGCTGGTAAACCAAACATCATTATTGGGAAGAAACCTGTCATAAATTGACCAGAGTTTGGATCTCCTGCAAAGTATCTTGTTAAGTCTCCTCTTACTATTTCTCCAGCTGCATTTGTGAATGTTCCAAATTGGAACCAGAATATTGAATTCATTACGTGATGTAATCCAAATGGAATTAACAATCTGTTTAATAGACCGAATCCGAAAGTTCCTACTGAACCGGAGTTAGCAACTGCATTACCGAATGTATCTAATCCCCATTGAATTCTTATCCATCCGTATCCTGCTAACACACCAAGAATTAAACATACAAGTGAAGTAACGATTGGTACAAATCTCTTACCACCAAAGAATCCAAGGAATTGTGGTACTTTAATATCTTTATACTTATTGTATAATTCACCTGCTACTATACCAACTATAATACCGGCTAATACTCCCATATTAATATCTTTATTGAAAGTAGCAGCAACTTCTGTAATTACAAAATAACCAACTGCTGATGATAGAGCCGCAACTCCATTATTTTCTTCAGCTAATCCTACTGCTATACCAATAGCAAATAATAATGCTAAGTGACCAAATACAGCATTTCCTGCTGCTGCCATCCATGGAATTCCTTTTTCCATTAAGTATTGATTTCCTGTCCAAGCCCAAACGTCATTTTGACCTAGTCTTAACATAAGTGCTGCTGCAGGCATTACTGCTACTGGTGTCATTAATGACTTACCTATTCTTTGAAGGTAAGCAAGAACTCTGTTGTTTCCTTTTGACATTTTGAAAACCTCCTAATAAATTTTTTTCGATACAGATGGTTATCAATGAATAATTGCAAATAAAAAAGCTGAAAAGAATATACATAATACATTCTTTCCAGCTAATGCCCTAAATAGTTACACGCTGTATCGATTAATATCTTTAATTACAAGTTCAGTATATACCAACCCATTTTACTTGTCAACGGTTTCAAGGAAAAATTTTTTTTAATCTTAAGAACTTATTATTTATCCCCCTAAGTTATTGACAACAAATGTCCGTGCCGTTATAATTTAATTAAACGTGTTACTGTTTATCAGGCATAAGTTTAATTTAAACTTATGCCTTTTTTAATACCGTGAAAACAATTTAGTGAATTTATTTTTAGGAAGGAAGTGAACTATCCTAATTATTTATTATAATTAGGTATTACTATGTTTGGATTATTTAACAAAGAAGTTAAAATTATAGCTCCAGTATCTGGTAAAACAATTGACTTATCTCAAGTACCTGATGAGGTATTCGCTCAAAAAATGGCTGGTGACGGCGTAGCTATTGATACTACTGGAGATCTAATCGTAGCTCCTGCTGATGGAGAACTTACATTACTTTTTAAAACAAAGCATGCTTTTGCTATGACCCTTTCAGACGGTACTGAGCTTTTAATACATGTTGGTTTAGAAACTGTTTCTCTAGAAGGCGAAGGATTTGAGGCTTTAGCTGAGCAAGGGTCTAAAATAAAAGCTGGAACACCTATATTAAAAATAGATAGAGATTTTATAAAATCAAAAGGTCTTTCACTAATAACTCCAGTTTTAATTACTAACCCAGATAATTTAAAAAACTTAAATGCTGTAATTGGTGAAGATGTTCATGCTGGTAAAGATACAGTTATTACTTATAAGAAATAAATAAAAAAGGGTGCTAAATTAGCACCCTTTATATTTTAACCTTTTTTAATGAAACTCTAAATCTCTCAATATGCATAGCTAAGTAAGCTACCTCATCTTCAACAACCTTAACATCTTCTAAATTATCTTCTAATATTACAGCTACATTCTGAGCTATCTTATATGACTTTCGATACTTTTTCTTTATCTCTTGTATTAAGTCGTTTGCAATAGGGCTGTTTGTCGTTATTCTCTCTATAGCAAATCTTAAATGAGTTAAAAATCTAGCATAATCTAATGACTTTCTGTCTATCTCAACCTCTAATGCATCCTCAACATATTCAATTATTGTATTACTAATGAAACTATATTTTATTGTATTAGAAAGCTTACCATTTTTTCTAGCAGAGTGTATATGAAGTGCTATAAATCCTACCTCTCCATCTGGAATATAAACACCCAGTTTTTCTTGTATCCTATCTGCAATATCCTGTGCTAAACTAAATTCCTTCTTATATAGTGTCTCAACTTCTGCAACGAATGGATTTTGTATTTCTTCATTATTTTTAAGTCTTTTAATAGCAAAAGATAAGTGATCTGTTAGTGCTATGTGAATGTTTTCACTCAATTCTTCTCCTAGCTCTTTTGATATATAAAATATCATCTCTTCACAGAATCCAATAAATTCATTATCTACATTATTAGTTAACTCTCTAAAATTTCTTAAATTATCCTTATCTTCTATTACAAATATCTTTTCTATTTCTATTCCCTTTTTAATTAACTCTCCAGGTCTTTTACCAAAGCCGATCCCCTTTTCAAATAATAACTTTTCCCTACCCTCTGCTTCCACAAGAACTATATTATTATTGAAGGCTTTTATAATTTTACAATCTTGCTCCAAGGCCTTTTGCATTTTTACACCCTCTATCCATTCATACTTATATATTTATTCTAATTATATTTTCATATAAATTCAATTATTATATTTTTATTTCATATTATAATTATGTAATAATATACAAAAAACGAGGACCTATATCTATAGGATTACCTCGTTGCTTTCCAAATCTAAATTGTATTTAATATTTTGGTGGCTTACCGGGGAATCGAACCCCGGACACCATGATTAAAAGTCATGTGCTCTACCGACTGAGCTAGTAAACCATATAAATTGGCGATTCCCTACTCTCCCACACAGTCTCCCGTGCAGTACCATCGGCATCTCAAAGCTTAACCGTCCTGTTCGAAATGGGAAGGGGTGTTACCTTTGTATCATCATCACCAATTTTACCTCTAAATTTGCTATATTCTTCGCACTGCTGTGTCAACTTCGTCACTGCGAGGCTCACATAGCTTATAGTATGCTGCGCTTCTCGTTCCTCGTTTCCTTGCATTGCTCGAATCTATCAAATTTAATGTGAATTTACTCTTATGTGAATAAATCCTTTTTTGAATTAACTCTATTATGAATTAATTATTTGTTGAAAAAACTTGCGTTCTTTCAAAATTGCACACAGTATCCAGTTG
>NZ_JAQYUU010000013.1 GCF_028728205.1 Clostridium sp. 'White wine YQ' | reverse complement strand
TTCCTCTGTTTAATTTTCAAAGACCATTTGTTTGTTTCGTCCCCGCTATCTCGTGGGGACAAGTAGTATCTTACCACATATATTTCGTCATTTTTCTACAAAAAGTCTATTTTCTGCACCTCACCACTAAAATACTCTTAATTTCTATTACTTTCTAAGTTTTCTTACTATTGATACACCTGGTTATGTATACCGTAGTTTATAATCATTTATTATCTAATTAATGAATTTTCTGTAATTTCTCCTATAAATCAACCCCTTATTACGACAATAAAAAGAACTCCAACCGTAGTTAGAGTTCTTTTTATTTATATGACTTGTTTTAAAGTCTCCCCAATCTTCTCATTAATTACGACCTCTGCTGCTCCATCGTATTGAGTAGATGTTTTATTAATTAATATTAGATGCTTCCCACTAAAATATTTAATTAGTCCTGCTGCAGGATATACCATAAGAGAAGTTCCTCCAATGATTAAAGTATCTGCTTTAGCTATAGCTGAAACTGCTCCATTAATAGTATCTTCATCTAAACCTTCCTCATATAAAACCACGTCTGGTTTAACAGTTCCTCCACACTTAGTGCACGTAGGCACTCCTTTTGAATTAACTATAAAGTCTGCATCATAAAATGAATGACACTTCATACAATAATTTCTATGAACTGATCCATGAAGCTCAAAGACATTTTTACTTCCTGCCATTTGGTGAAGTCCATCTATATTTTGAGTGACTACAGCTTTTAGTTTCCCAATCTCCTCTAATTTTGCTAAAGCTTTGTGGGCATCGTTAGGCTTAGCATCTTGATATATTAGTTTCTCTTTATAAAAAGCAAAAAATTCTTCAGGGTATCTCATGAAAAATGTATGTGATACCAATTGTTCTGGTGTAAATGTTCTATTTAATTTTTCGTTAAACAAACCATTTGCACTTCTAAAATCAGGTATACCAGACTCAGTAGATACTCCTGCTCCTCCAAAGAATACTATGTTATTTGAATTTTTAATTATTTCTTTTAGTCTTTCAATACTCATAATTTCACCTCAAGTTTTGTATACTATTTAAATTATACCACTTACAACCAATCCTATCACGAAACTTAACATATATAAAATAAAAACCTTTGTAATTCATTTATATGAACTACAAAGGCTTTAAAACTCCTGAATTTATGCTCGAAGTTTAATAGCTTTATCCTTAAAGCTTATTCCATTATTATTAAATAGTGCTGAAGTTCCTAATACATATATATCTATATTTCTACTCTTCAAATGTTCCATTGTAATGCTATTTATACATCCATCCACTTCAACAATCGGTCTCTTGGCACATTTTTTTAATATTTCATTTAATTTATCTATTTTATCTAAAACTTCATATCTAAATTTTTGACCCGCAAAACCTGGATTAACTGTCATCATTAATATCATATCAATCATAGATAAATATTTTTCTATCTTTTCAATAGGTGTTTCTGGGCTAATTGCTAAAGCAGGCTTTATTCCGTATTTTCTTATTAATGATATATCTCTTTCAACATCTTCACTTGCTTCAATATGAAAAGATATATACTCGGGTTTTAAGTATCCATACATTTTTATATATTTTTCAGGATTCACTGTTGCTAAATGTATGTCTAAAGGTATATTTGTATACTTCTTTATAGCCTCTAAAACATACGGTCCCATAGCTAAGTTATTTACGAATATGCCATCCATTACATCGCAATGTAATAAGTCTATTTTTGCTTCTTCTAATTTCTTTAGTTCATTATATAGCTCTATCTGATTTGCACACATTATTGATGCTGCTAATTTCAATATAGTACACCTCCCTATAGATTTCATATGATCATCTTATGCTATCTACCCAATGTCTCAAGCTCATATCCATCTTTGTTAAACCTATCAACGCTGGCTACTACCAATTGTTTATTTAGCATTTGATTTAATATATCATAAGGTATTGTTACTGTATGTGCTCCTGAAAAAATTGCATCATTTACTTGATTTGGATTCTTAAAACTTGCTGCAACAATTTTAGTATCTGTTTTACTCTCATCAATGTACTTTCTTATTTTGTTAATTACCTCATAAGGATTAATGTTGTTACTCTCCATTCTATTTACATAAGGAGCAATATAATCACAACCTGCGAGTACACTAATTATTCCTTGTTCAACTGAACATACAGCAGTGGCCAAAATAGGAGTATACCTATTTTCTCTTTTTATAGAAGTTATTACTTTCATTCCTTCAACTGTTGCAGGAATTTTTAGTACAATTCGAGTAGAATCAATCTGTAGAATTCTTTTACAGTCATTATAAATTTCATCATGAGTTTCTCCTACCGCTTGTACAAAAAGCATTTTAGGATAAGCTTCAAATATTTCATTTATAATAACTTCCCTGTTCTTTTTTTCCTTTAGTAATAATGTAGGATTAGTCGTAACCCCTTTAAAAAATCCTAAAGCTGATATCTCTTTTATCTCGTTTATATTTGCTGTATCTAAGAACATTTTTTTCTTCTCCTTATATCAATGTTATATTCTATCCTATATCTTTCATGTCTGATGAATCTAACATCTCATACTTTTCTATAAAAGGATTCAATATTTTAAGTATATCTTTAATACCACCTTTAGAATCAGATTCAATATTTAAAGGTAATACAGGTTCATGTAATGAAAGTCTTAATAATAGCCATCCATCTCCATTATTCTTATCACAATTAACCTTTAATCCTTCGTAATTCTTTTCTTCAATACTCCATCCATCTATTGATGATGCATACTCTTTTAACTCATTAATAACTTTTTGCCCATAACCCTTAAAGTCTTCAGTTTTTATTTTCAATCTAACATCGGAACTTTCCAATGGATTCTTAAGCCTATCAATTAATGTTGCTATGTTTTCTCCTTCTTCTTTTAACTTAGCCATTTTAATCAATATCTTGGCTATTAAGTATGCTCCATCATCAAGGAAATAATTTTCTTTTAAGGCAGCATGTCCTGAAGTTTCGATAGCTAATTGACTATCTTTTCCCTCTTCATTTAGTCTTTTGGACTCATTTATTACATTTCTATATCCTCTTTTAAATCTATGATGAACTCCGCCTAAATCAGTTATAAAATCTCTTAATCCATTAGATGTTACTGAATCTGTAACTATAATTGACTTTGGATGTTCTTCCAAAACTATTGCTGATATTAGTGCAATTAGCGCATTTCTATTAATCTCAGTTCCATCTGCGCTAACAATTGCAGCTCTATCAACATCTGCATCAAATATTATCCCAAGATCTGCCTTGCTTTTTAAAACCGCTTCCTTAATTGCTTTCATAGCCTCATTATTCTCTGGATTAGGAATATGATTAGGGAACATGCCATCAGGATTTAAGAATTGGCTTCCTTCTATATCTGCTCCTAGTTCCTCTAATACTTTATTTGCAAAAAAGCCACCTGCTCCATTTCCAGCATCAACAATTATTTTAAAGTCTTGTAGTGGCTTGTTATAATTACTCTTTGATTTCACATCACTTCTTATTTTATTTACTAATATATTTGCATATTCATCTATAAAACGGACAATTCTCAATACGCCTCTTGATGTATACATCATTTCTGAATCACATGCTATTTCTAATATTTCACTGATATCTTCTTTTTCACATCCACCTTTAGGAGTAAAGAACTTAAGTCCATTATAGAAATAAGGTAAGTGACTTGCTGTAATCATTATGGCTCCATCACATTTATAGTCATCTAAAATTGTTGTCATAAACATAGCTGGAGTGGTACTCATTCCGCAATCATACACATCACATCCAACATTAATTAGTAAATCAATTAAAGCTTCTCGTATTTCTGGCCCTGATAATCTTGAATCCATTCCTATAGCAATCTTAATCTTTTCATCATTATTTTTATTTTTTTTAATCCATTTAATAAATCCATTCCCTATAAATCTTACAGTTGTAGGTGTAAGATTTACTTTATGTTCTGAAGTTTCAATAGCTATTCCTCTAATATCAGTACCATTTTGAAGCCTTTTAAGCTCTTCCATCATAATAATCCCTCCTAGCTATTAATTAATATTCACCCTGTTCTATTTTTTCTACTAAAGCTAATCTTTCGCTATGACGTCCCCCTTGGAACTCTGCATTTATCCATGTATCTACTATATCTAGTGCTAGCCCTTCCCCAGTTACTCTTTCTCCTAAACATAAAATGTTAGTATTATTATGTTCTCTTGTTGCTTTAGCTGAGAATGTATCACCAACAACTGCTGCTCTTATACCTTTAAATTTATTTGCAGCTATAGACATTCCTATTCCAGTACCACAACATAATATTCCAAGATCGCATTCCTTTGATGTTACTGCTTTCGATACTTTTATAGCATATTCAGGATAATTAACACTTTGTGCACTATTAGTTCCAAAATCTTCTACTTCTATATTTTTTCCTGCTAAATATTCTTTTATAGCATTTTTTAGTGTAAATCCGCCGTGATCGCAGCCAATAGCAATTTTCATATATATCAACCTTCCTATTCTTACTAAGTTATTTTTCATTGTAAATACTATTTTCACGTAGTATAATTTATAAAAGAATAGGAGAATACTCGCAATATTCTCCTACCTTTATATTTTCTGATGTGGGGGCTATGGGATATTCTTAATTTCACTTATTACATTTTCAAACAAGTCTATATTTTGAGACAAGTCTTGTTTAAATAATGATGACCCTATAACAATGTCTCTAGCTCCACAATCTATAACCTCTTTAATGTTATCTAATGTTATTCCCCCATCTACTTGAATAGTAAAATCATAGTTTCCTTTTTTCTTAATTTCATTAAGTTCTCTAATTTTATCTAACGCTAATGGGATGAATGATTGTCCGCCAAAACCTGGTTCAACTGACATTATTAATACTCTATTTACTAGAGGATAAATATGTTCTAAACAACTTATTGGTGTTGCTGGATTTACTGCTACTCCTGCTTTAATACCAAAACTTTTTAAGTAATGAATACTTTTATACATATGAGTTGCAACTTCAGCATGTATTGTTATGCTGTTTGCTCCAGCTTCCACAAGTGGTTCAACAAATTTATCAGGATCTGTTACCATCAAGTGAACATCAAATTCAATATCTGTTAACTTTCTTAATGCAGCTACTTGATCTAATCCAAAGGATAGATTTGGAACATAATGTCCATCCATAATATCGATGTGTATTGCTTTGATATTTTTTTCATTAAAAACTTTAAAATCTTCTCCATAATTACATACGTTTGCTGACAATAATGATGGTGAAATTATTACTTCCATAACTTACTCCCCCGTTTTATATTTTATATCTCTATATTTTTAATTAACCTAAAACTATCTTTTTAACTTCATCTTTTAAATGTTCTTTTGTAAGTCCGTAGAATTCCATTAAATCTTTTGGTTTTCCTGATTGACCGAATGTATCATTCATTCCAAGTCTTTTTACTTTTGCTAAGTTTTCTTCACTTACAACTTCGCATACTGCAGATCCAAGTCCGCCAATTATGCTATGCTCTTCTATAGTTATTATTTTTCCAGTCTTTTTAGCTTCCGCTACAATTAGTTCCTTATCTATAGGTTTAATTGTTGCCATGTTAACTACTGATACGTCAATACCTTCTGCTTCAAGTTCCTTACTAGCTTCAAGAGCCATCTCAACAGTAATTCCAGTTGCAATAATAGTAGCTTTGCTTCCTTCTTTAAGTAATTCACCTTTACCTATTTTGAAGTTGCAACCATTTGGATGAACATCTTCAACAGCCATTCTACCAACTCTAATATATACAGGTCCGTAATATTCAGCAGCTGCTTTTATAGCTTCTTTTGTTTCTGCTCCATCACTAGGATTTATAACTACCATTCCAGGTATACTTCTCATTAATGATAAATCTTCTATAGCTTGATGTGATGCTCCATCTTCTCCAACTGTTATACCAGCATGACTTGCAACCACCTTAACATTTAACTTAGGATAAGCCACTGAATTTCTTATTTGTTCAAAAGCTCTTCCTGCTGCAAACATTGCAAATGTTGATGCAAATGGTATTAATCCAGTAGTTGCTAAACCAGCAGCTGTTCCAATCATATTAGCTTCAGCTATTCCCATATTAAAGAATCTTTCTGGTGCAACCTTTTTGAAATCTGCACTTTTAGTTGATTTTGACAAATCCGCATCTAGTACTACTATATTTTCATTAGTTTTTCCTAATTCTGATATAGCTTGGCCATATGCTTCTCTTGTTGCCATTTTCATATTAATTACCTCCCTTGATTTCCTTTAATGCTACAACTAATTCTTCCTTGCTTGGTGCAACTCCATGCCATCCTGCATTATTCTCCATAAATGATACGCCTTTACCTTTTACAGTCTTAGCAATAATCATAGTTGGTTTTCCTTTAACTGTCTTTGCTTCATCTATTGCATTTCCTATTTGTTCGAAGTCATGTCCGTCTATAACTATTACATTCCATCCAAATGCCTTAAACTTCTCATCTATTGGATTAATATTCATTACGTCTGAGTTTTTACCATCAATTTGTAGTCCATTGAAATCAAGAAATGCTGTTAGGTTGTCTAGTTTGTAATGAGCTGCTGCCATAGCTGCTTCCCACACTTGTCCTTCTTGACATTCTCCATCTCCTAAAATTGCGTATACTCTATATTCCTTATTCTTAACTTTTCCAGCTAATGCCATTCCATTTGCAGCAGATAATCCTTGTCCTAATGAACCAGTTGACATATCTATTCCAGGAATTGCTTTCATATCTGGATGTCCTTGTAATATAGAATTTATTTGTCTTAGTTTACCAAGCCATTCTTCTCCGATAACACCTTTTTCCATTAATGTTGCATATAAACCAGGAGCTGCATGTCCTTTTGCTAGAACAAATCTATCTCTATTAGGATCCTTTAAATCATTAACATTTATATTCATCTTTTCAAAATACAATACTGTTAATATATCAGTTATTGATAGAGATCCACCTGGATGTCCTGATTGAGCTTCTGTTATCATCACTAATATTTTTTCTCTTATTTTTTGCGAATGTATTTTCAATAAATCAGCATTCATAACAACACTTCCTTCTATAAATTAAGATCTAATAACTACTTTTATTTCATTGCCTTGCATTGCTGCATCTATTCCGTCTCTCCAGTTATCTAGGTCTACTATCTTTGTAACTAAAGTTTCTGTATCAACCTTTTTGTTCTTTAAAAGATCTAAAGAAATTTCCCATGAGCTTGGTTTTTGTGATCTACAACCAATGTATCTAATTTCCCTTTGAATAATTAATTCTTGGTTCATTTCATTTAGAGTTTTAGCAAATATTCCAACTTGTACGAAATCTCCTTTTTTCTTAACAAGCTTTAATCCTTGATTTACTGCATGTATAACACCTGAGCAATCAAAAACCTTATTAACTCCGTAATTGTTTGTTTTCTCCATTACGATTTTCTCTAAATCTTCTTGTTGTAAATCTACAGCTCTGTCTATTCCTAATTTAGTTGCCAAATTTAATCTTTCTTTATCCTTTGTAACTCCTGCTATGATTACATAAGCTCCTTGAGATTTTGCTACTTGGCTTAAAAGTAATCCTATTGGTCCTGGACCAAATACTAAAACTACGTCTTCTTTAACTACAGTTGTCTTCTCTAAAGCGGCATGTACACAACAAGCAAGAGGTTCTGTTAATGCTGCAGAAAGTGATGTTACATTGTCTGGAAGAACATGTACACTTTCTTCTCTTGAGATAACATATTCTGCAAAACTTCCGTTAACTTGAGTTCCAATTCCTTTTCTTGATGAGCATAGATTATAGTCTTTACTCTTACAGAAATCACATGTTCCACAAGTTTCGAATGTTGTTTCGCTAGTTACTCTGTCACCTACTTTAACACTCTTTACATCTTCTCCAACTTCTACTACTACGCCTGCAAATTCATGACCTAATACAACTGGAGTTTTTATATTTCCATATTCACCTTTGAAGGAGTGAAGGTCTGATCCGCATATACCACTATACTCAACCTTAATCTTTACTAAGTTCTTCTCTGCCTTTGGTTCTTCAATGTCTAACAACTCCATGTTGTCATATCCAGGTTTAGTTTTTGTTAATGCTTTCACTTTAATTCCCCCTTTAGCTTTGTACTATCATTATCTTGTTATATTCTTCTTTTCTTTCTTTAATCATTTCAAAAGCTTTTGCTGTATCTTCTAAAGAGAATCTATGTGAAATAAGCTCTTTAAGTTTTATTTTCTTTTGTTTTACATATTCTATACTCTTAACCCATTCTTGACCTGGGAATGGAGCTGAATATGAATTCCAGAAACCTTGTAATGTCAATTCTTTTCTAAATATTCCTTCAAAAGCTTTTTCTGATAATTCTATACCAGCATGTCCAATGCCTTGAAATCCTATTTTTCCTTTTTTCTTTGTTACTAGTAAACATTGTTCTTGAGTGATTTTAGAACCTGCACTCTCAATACAAATATCTACTCCTAAACCATTAGTTAATTCTAATATTTTATCTACAGGATTTTCTTTTAATGCATTTATTCCAATATCTGCACCTAAACTGATTGCTTCTGATATCTTTTTATCTGAAATATCTACTGCAATAATCTTTTCAACTCCTGTAACCTTAAGCCATTGTATTGTAAGTTGTCCTATTGTACCTGCCCCTAATACTGCAACTACATCACCTAGTTGAGGTTTAATATTAAGTACTCCATGTAGTGCTACTGCTAGTGGCTCTATCATAGCTGCTTCTTCATAATCAATGTCACCAATCTTTAATACATTTGCTGCCTTAACATTAGCGTATTCAGCAAAGCCTCCAAAAGATTGAGCTCCTAACATACCATGATTTTCACAAAGTGAGAAATGTCCTTTTTTACAATATTCACATTCATAACAAGGCTCGAATGGAATTGCGACTACTCTATCGCCAACTTCAACATTTGTAACATTCTTACCCTTTTCCACTACATATCCTGAGAACTCATGTCCTAAGATTGCAGGTAGAGGATATTTCCAACTCTTTAGTGCTCTTGGAGGATCTGACCCGCATATTCCTGCCGCCATAACCTTTATTTTAACTTCATCATCTCCATAAGGCTTTATGTCAATGTCTTCATACCTTATATCTCCTACTGAGTGCAATACTGCTGCCTTCATAATTTCCTCCTCCTAAATTTTTATTATTTTATATATTTAAAATCCTAGAATATAGCCTTAGCTACTTCAGCAAATTTTAATATTAACCAGTTAAATAAGTTACCACCCATATCTAAACTTGAAATTTGAGTTGCTCCGTTTGGCATATGGAAGTTTGCATTTGCCATCATTGAAGTGTGAACATCTGCAAAGTTAGTTGCCATAAATAATGATATAGCTATCAATATAGTTCCTGTAATTACAGAGTGAACAATGTTTCCTTTTCTAAATCCAACGATAAATGCCATATAGAAAGGTATAGTTGCTAAATCTCCGAAAGGTAATACTTTATTTCCTGGTAATACAACTGCTAATAATAGAGTAATAGGAACTAGTATTAATGCTGTAGCCATAACTGATGGATGACCAACTGATACAGCTGCATCTATACCGATATATAATTCTCTTCCTGCATACTTCTTTTGAAGCATATTTTTAACTGCTTCTGATATAGGAATTAAACCTTCCATTAATATCTTTACCATTCTTGGCATTAAAAGCATAACTGCTGCCATTGATATACCTGTTTTGAATATTGCTCCACCATCTTGACCTGCAAGTGCTCCAAGTATACATCCTAATATTAAACCCATCATCATAGGTTCTCCGAATATACCAAATCTCTTTTGAATTGATTCAGGATCAGCATGTAATTTGTTTATTCCAGGTATTTTTTCTACTACTTTTCCAATTAAGTATCCTAAAGGTGCAAAAGCTGCAGTAGATCCAGTTGGAAGTGATATACCTTCAAGTTCATAGAAATCTCTAACCATTGGTGCAGTTTTATCTGCTACAACTAAAACAATAATTTCATATAATACTGCACAAAGTATTGCAAACCACCAGCTACCAGTTACTATATATCCAGTTGCTCCTGCTGCAACAAAGTGCCAATAGTTCCAGATATCAATATCAAGAGTATTTGTAAGTTTAAAGAAAATCATTATTAAGTTTACTACTAAACATATTGGTATAAGAATAGCTGCTACTGGTGAAGCCCAAGCTGCTGCCGCTGCTGCTGGCCATCCAGCATCTATTACTGTTAGGTTCAAGCCAAATCTTGCAACCATGTCTTGAGCTACAGGTCCTAATGTTCCTGTTAAAAGTCCAGCTACTAAATTAATTCCTACGAAACCAATACCAATTATTATTCCTGATTTAAATGCTTTTTTGAAACCTGTTCCAAATATTAATCCGATAATTAAGATTGCGATTGGCAATATTGCCGTTGGTCCGATTCCTAAAATGTACTGAACAATTCCCATAAGTTTATCCATTATAATTTACCTCCTAAATTTTTATTATTTTATTTAAACTGTCTTTCTACTTTTATATAAAAAGACAGATTTAAATCGTTTTACTTTAGTTGATCCAATATTTGTTGATCTAACTTTTCAGTACCGATTCCAGTTATATATGCTGTTGCTTTAATAGCTGGAATACTATAAGTTGTTGGTAAAATTGTAGTTGAAACTATTAAATCTGCCTGATCTTGTAGTGCTGCTACTTCAGCTATTTTACATTGTCTTACTTCTGCATCAATTTTATTTTCTTTTACTAATCTTTCTACTCTGTCACAAACCACTGTTGAAGTTGCAATACCTGCTCCACAAGCTACTAAAATACGTTTTTTCATAATTAATTCCTCCTAAAATTTTATTTATACGTTTTCTAAAGTGATGTTAGATAATAATTCTTTTACTTGTTCCTCATCCTTTGCAGATATTATTTCCTTTACAACATCCTCCTTTTGAATTAAACCCATTAATTCTTTTAATACTTCTAATTGGCTATGTGGTTTATTTAAACCCAACATGAATATTAAACTTACTTCAGTCTCCAATGTCTCATCATCCATTTGCTTAAATCTTATTGGATTTTCTGGTACAACTACTGATATAAATTGATTTTTAACATACTCTGCTTCAGTATGAGGAATGGCTACACTGTAGTTAGATAATTTAATTCCTGTTGGGAAAACTTCTTCTCTTGACAATAATCCTTCTAAGAAATCTTCTTCAACGTATCCATACTTATAAGCTTCTTGATGCATCATCTGAAACATTTCATTTCTGCTTTTACATGGTAGATTTAGTTTTATCAATTCTTTCTTAATATAATTGCTTATTTCCATCTCTATTCTCCTTTCTAATCCAGTCACTATATTATTTAGCAATCTCCGTGCCAAGTTTTTGGCATCTTTTGATTTTATGAAAACATTTTCTTTATTTCTTTATTCGAATCTTTTGAACCTAGCTCTATTAAAAGGTTTTCATCTCTAATCATAGAAAATAATTTTCTTATTTCATCTCTGTTATTTTCTTTAAGTGCCAACATAAAAACTAAATCTACCATTACATCCTTATCCCACTGTATTGGATTTTTTAGTTTTGCAATTGATATGGCAGGTTTTATAACATTCTCTGGCAATCCATGTGGAATAGCTACCTTATTATTAAATATTCCACTTCCCATGGCTTCTCTTTTATAAATACTTAATGCAAATTTCCCATTTACATATCCTTTATTCTCTAGTGCTTGTGTCATTGTATCTATTACATCTTCCTTAGATAATGCATCTAAATCCAAATAGATAAGTTCTTCATTAATTAAATCCACTAAACTTTCTGCCTTCTCTTCTTCTTTTTCTTCTTCAATATATAAATCCATTAATTTTTCAATTCTACTAATTCCCGTACCACTTAATAAGCTTTCATATGAAATAAATGGTACATTCGATACTTTTGGATTAATGGTTCCACATACTGCTACTATTTCATATTCATCAGATAGTCTACTTACTTCCTCTTCTATATCATGTTGATCTATAAAACCTATTGGGAATATTTTTATTCCTGTATTTTTTCTATCAAGATGATTCTCAATAAACTTTTTAATATTTAAGGCATTTCCTTGCCCAGTTAAGCAAACTGTTACCAATGCTTTTTTCTTATTCTTTAAGAACTCTTTATTTGCAATCTCATTTTTGAAGGTTCCTTTATATATTTTTGCTTCATTTAATTCTTTAACAATATTATCTAAATTATCTCCCTCAATTGATGCCTTTCTTACAGCTTCTAATGCTATAAGCGTATCCACTCTTCCAATAGTTTTTGTTCTTATTCCTGTCACTTCTTGAACTACTGATGCGAATCCCCCAAGTGAACCCATGTCAACAAGCAATAAACATCCTTTTCCTTCATCCACCTGCTTTACTACCTTTATAGTTCTTTCTAAAGCATCTTCTGGTGATTCATCTAGTTCAATCTCAATACCAATAGCATCATCTACACCCAGTAATTGGTTTGCAACTTCAGCCATACCTTCAGCTACGTGTCCATGAGTAATTATTATTACCCTTACCTTAGGCTCTAAAATTAGCTCATCTGAACAGAATTTCTTAATATATAAAGCAATGTATCCACATTCGTCTTCTGGAATTTTTAGTTTTGTTGCTTTTTCTATCATCTTTCTAATCTTTTCTGCTATTTCAAATTCTTGAACCAGTTCATTTCTATTCTTATTGATATTTGATTTGATGATTTTCTTGCCAGTTAATATTCTTTCAATTGTAAAGTTAATGTGTATTGCAAGTGCAATAAAGAAACTCTTGTTTATTACCTGATACTTCTCTCTTACTATCTTAAGTATTCCTTCAGTTATATCTATAACTTCTGGTCTAACTATTGTTTTTAACTCATTTATGTTTAAAAGCTTTGCTATATTTTTATTATTCATTATCTTTCCAAGCTTATTTTCAACCTTCTCATGAAGTATTTCATCGATTTCCTCTACCTTAAGCCCCTGCTTTTCAAGAGTCTGATATTCATTTTCTATATATTGATAGATTTCATTTTCATTTACATATTGATTTATTTCATTTCTATAGCCTTCCATGTTTTTAATATCAATATATAGATCATCTGTAACCAAATTCATTACTGTCTTATTAGCTGTTCCACCTTTTAAGAATGAGCTTTTAATGAAATTACTTAAATCCTCTAAATCTATAACTACCTCATCAGTATTTTTAGACATATACTTAACATAACTTTTAGCACATATTACTTGTACATCACTTTTTAATTGTCCAATATTTCCTTGACAGTTATATAACATAAGACTCATTAAAACATCTCTGCAAACTAAAAGGTTTTTATTAATTCTATTTGCCTCTCTTACCAAAAACATTATTAGTATTTCTAATCTTTCTGATAGAGGTCTATCTATTAATTTAGGTAATTCTATAAGCATTGGAATTCTACGTCTAAATGTTAATAATAGATTTGATTCGGGGTTTTCTGTTGTTGCTCCTAATATTAGAACGTTTACTTTTCTTTCTGTATTAGTTTCCCCTAATCTTCTATACTTGCCCTTATCTATTAAATAGAATAGTATTTCCTGCCCTTCCGGTGGAAGTCTATGAATTTCATCTAAGAACAATATTCCTCCGTTAGCCTTTTCAACCAATCCATCTCTATCAGCATTAGCACCTGTATACGCACCTTTAACTACACCAAACAATTGAGAAATTAACAGGTTAGGATTTTCAGCATAATCTGCGCAGTTAAAAATTATAAATGGTGCATCTTTTGACTTTACATTATTACTGACTGCAAACTCATACATACATTCAGCTAACTCACTCTTACCTACTCCTGTTCCTCCATAAATTAATGTATGGAGTCCATTTGGTGGATATAGTATAGCCGCCTTAGCTAAATCTATTTTGTTTTTTAAACTTCCATTAGCCCCAATTAATTTGTTGAAACCTGTATCTTGCGTATGCATTTTAGGAACTAAACTTTCCTCAATTTCACTTATTTCTTTTTCCTTTGGAAGAAAATCCTCCTCGAATTCCTTTAATACTCTGGAAATAATGTTTCTTGAAATTTTGTATCCTCTATCTATCATTAATTCTGTTAATTTTCTTTCTGATACATTGGGACTTAATGATAATATTTCTTTCAAATCCTTGAGTAAAATATCTTTTCTTCTATCCCTTGAGTCTGGAATATTTTGTTTGTTTCTTTCATTTATTACTTTTATCCTAGGCATTGATAACATATCAGCAAGTTCTTGATCTGTATATGGATTTTTCTTATCCTCGCTGCTAATAATCTCGCTTATTTCCCTCATTTATTACCCCTCCTTTATTCATAATCTATAGGGAACTTAAAATTAACCCTCCTCTAACCTATAATATTCGACCAATTACGACTTTTTTTTGGTGTACTATAATTTTATCAGTTCTTACGATTTTTGCATTAACTTTTTGTTCATTTCTTGTTCATAATTTTACCATGTGCTATAATTTGCATAACAATTTATGCCACACTAAAAAATCAAGCAACATTTATGCCAACATAATGCTAATTGATAATTAATCAATGATTTCTTTTGAACACTTTATTCCACTTTCACTCTTTTAAAGCTTTTTCCATGTATTTTAACTTTTTTGATTATATAATATCATCAAATTTAACTTATTAATATATTGGTAATTTATCTTTTGCAATATTCTGAAAACATTATTAGCTTTTCATAATTATTGTTATATTTTCAACATATATGTTTATTCTTTAAGAAGGTGCTTCGAAAGTAATAATAGGGTCAATAGATGAATACTCTTTAAATAAAAGAACCAGCCTAACAATAAAAAACTGTTATGCTGGTTCCTTGATTTATAAATCAACCTCTTAATTTATAGATTCTCTTCCATCTTAATTATATAATTATCTTTATTTATATCACCTAAAAGCTTATTTATTCTATTACCTACTTTTATTCTTTCTTCTTTTATCCATTCATTATCTATTTCTATATTGAAATTCTTACCGAAGGAATAATATATGCCAACTTTTTGATAATATAATTCCCAATCTGTTAATTCATTTATAAAATTTCTAGGCTTACTTAGTTCTTTCTTATTCCCTATAAATATTTCATCTATATAGTTTAGAAAGGTTACCATAAGTTCTCTTTCACTAACGTCAAATGGAATCTTCATCAATTTCCACTCATCCATTTGAGATAACTTATAATATTTTATATTTTCTAGCTTAATTATATATTCGCTTATATCCATCTTTCTATAGATCTTGCCTTCTACGTCTCTAATGCTCCAAAGTGCAAGTTTATCTTTAAGTGGTATATTTTTAATATTAATTATAGCCTCACTTGGACCTAAAACTACTTCCCAAATATCTTCATCTTTAGTTTCGATATTATATCTAATAAAATCTATGTTATCACCATACGCTGATACATACCCTTCATTATATATTCCTTTTCTTCCTGCTCTCCCTGCAATTTGTTTTATTTCCTGAGAAGTCAGATTTCTAACTTGATTACCATCAAATTTCCTTGTATCCATAAATACAATTCTTTTTAGTGGCAAATTTACTCCCATTCCTATGGCATCAGTAGTTACAAGCACTTTATTATCACCATCTATAAATGCCCGATATTGCTTCTTTCTAACTTCTGGAGGCAAATCTCCATAAATAACACTAGCATTTACCCCATTGTCTACTAAATACTTAGCTAACTCTAGGACCTTCTTCTTAGAAAATACTACTAGCCCATCTCCAGCTTTAACATTCTTAAGCTTAAAGGATTTGTCTTCTACGATTAGTGGTATATCTCTTTTATATTCATAAAATTCATACTCATCACCACAGGATTTAATTATTTTTATTAATATATCTTTTGTATTTAATGCCCCACAAACATGAACTTCTTTGGCCTTTACTCCTAATATAGCTCTAGTCCAAGCAAATCCCCTAAAATCATCAGCGATCATTTGAATTTCATCTATGACTGCCAAATCATATTCTTCATCTATATTAAGCTTTTCAATAGTACAAGATAGATGGGTTGCTCCATCAATAATTTCTTCTTCCTCACCTGTAACTAGATTAGTTTTGACTCCTTCAATATTTAATCTTGTGAAATTTTCCAAGGCTAAAATTCTGAGTGGCGAAAGATATACTCCTTTTGTAGAATTTTTTAAAGATTGTAATGCATTATAGGTTTTACCAGTATTCGTTTCACCCAAGTGCAAGTAAAACTTTCTCTTTATTTTCCTAGTTTCCTTATATTCATCTTTAGGATCCGTCGGGAAAGCTTTATCAAATTCTCTTTCTAATATCCTCGGAATATGCTTAGTTAAAAGAACACTTAATATTCCTGACTTTATAAATCCATCATAATCTTCACTTACAGTCTTTTCAAAGCTAAAGTCCGTTCCATTTTTTCTATTATAATCTTCTATTATTCTTTTTGACACATATTTATATATTTCCATGTAATCATAATATACATCTTTATAACCTCTAAAGCCGTTGTCTTTCATTGATTTCAATTGCTTAATTTTTTTCCTTAAAGTAACTTCTTGTTCCATTAGACTATTATTGTTTGAGTTTTTTACTAGTTCTTCTATATGAATAATTTGGTCTTTTAATCTTCTGAATTCTCTATCCTTACTTTTTTTCAAAATTAAGCCCCCTTTTACGCAAAATTAGTACTCTTCTTTAGTTATAGATGTACATCAAATTCCTCAAATCCCTTTCAGCAATTTAGCTAGATAGTTTACAATTGATGATATACTCGTATTTCCTATAATATTACTATACACATTATAAGCCAATATAATTATGAATAGTGTTAAAAGAATATATATTATAATTAAGTATATTAACTCTCTCACGCTATTATATCTATTTTTAGCTTTATAGCTCCCCATAATAATCCCCCATTGTTTCGTTAATAATTTCAATAAACCTATTATAAGTTTATTTATACCTCATAACAAACTCATTAACTGGTTATTATAGGTTGCTCTTAACCATTTATTACCTTTTTATCTTTATTTACTATAAAATCCTTTGCTTTTCTTTCATTATTAGCATTCTTTTGCAATAACAAAAAAGTCCAACTATAATATTGGACTTTTTTGTTATATTATTCTTAATATCAATTTGTGTACATTATAAATCATTTAATAAATTAATTCCACTTTTCTTAATTAATGGCTTTAATACGATTGACACAGGTATTGTTATCACAATTGCTATTGATGTAGTAATTAATGAACTACCTAATCTCATAATTGCTCCACCATATCCATATAGAAATAGATTTAATATGAAATATCCACCTAATGATACTGCTCCTCCTAAAATAAATCCAATTACATTTACTAAATGATTATCTCCTTTTCTCCCCCCAGAAAAAGCAATAGCTCCAGCTAACAAACCCGTTAATCCTTTAATAGCAAAAGTAAATATTGATATACTTGCATATGCTGGATCTAATAAATCAAAAAGTCCTGAGCCAATTCCTCCCGCTAATCCTGCACCCTTTCCTAAAAAAATTGCTCCGATAAAAATTGCAGTGGTTCCTAAATGTATCATAGTCTTTCCACCTGGATAATAAATCGGAATGTTAATATATGTTCCAGCAAAGACTAAAGCTGCAAACATTCCTACTAGCACGATTCTTTTTGTTTTATTTTTCATTAAAATACCCCCTTTAAATTAATATACATTATATTCCAACTACCTATAAAAGCAAATGTATGGGTTCATTTGCAGCGACTACTTATATTATAAAAAAAAGATGAATCTTTCGATTCATCTTTTATCTTGTATGATCATAGTCTGTATCAATACTAATGTCAAAACTACCCTCTTCATTAATATTGTTAATCTTAACTAATATTTCTCTATTTTCCCCTGCAAATAATCTTTCATATATCTTATATTCATGTTTGTTCCCATTTGCGTCCAGGTGATACATCATTAAAGAAGTCTCATCTTCAATACCTGAAGTATTTATACCTGCACTATTTCCAAACCCTGCAACTATTTTTTTAATTCTAGGATCTTTCCACTTATATCCCTCATATGTGAAATATAAATCCTTCACAGCACTTTTAGTATTGTTATCTACAAATATTCTGATTTCTCCAACCTTCAAAAACACTTTTACCCCTCCATCTTTACACCTTTGTATACTTAATTATATATCATCTAATATATTCTGCATATAAACTAGTTAACATTTCATATGCACTATTAACTTCTTCTGGTATATCCACATGTCCTATAAATCCACTTCCTTTAGGACCATATCCCTTTTCATCATCTCTTAACCTTGGTATCTCTCCCATAATAAGAGATATAAATCTTTCCATATCCCAAAGTCCATAAATATTCTTATCTTCAAATTCAAGTTTTCCTTGAGTTTCCTTTATTAAAGGTATAAATGCTGCATAATTTATTAAAGTTACTCCTTCATCTTTCCATGCTTTTTTAAAACATTCACAAGTTCTTAACTGCATTGTTGGATCTTGCATTAGCAAAATTGTTTTTGGATTTAATTTCTTTCTTTTCAAAACTTCATAAGCTTCATCTGCATTGGCTCCACAATTAGTCGACTTATTTTCAATTATTATCGTTTCCTCTTCAATCTCTTGATATTTAACAATTATATCCTTTAATATGTCTGCCTCTGAACGATTTTCACTGTGTATATCTTTATATTTTTGGCTGTTTTTTATATTGTTTACTAAATACTTAGTAGAATGCCCCACTCCCCCTACTATCATTATTTCATCTGCTAAGTTATTTTTAAATGCTCTTGCACCCTCTTCTGCTATAAATGGAATTGCATTTCCTAAAATAATTAGTAAATCAACTTTTTTAGTCCCATACTTTTTTATCAGTTCGGCAGCTGATAATTCCTCTATATCTTTTGAGGCTAAAAACTTTATTATGGTATTAAATGCTTCGGCTATTTCTCTAACATCTTTACTGGACATACTTTCACCTTCTATTATTTAAGCTTCTCGAGATAATTCACTAATTCGTTCATTAACATTTTTTTCATAAAGCCCACCATGATAGCATATCACTTTTTCAATATCATACTTTTTAAGTTTCTCCAATGATTTATCGCTTAGATTTGTATCATAATTTATATTTGGAGATGCCTTAGATAAAACCCCATCATTTACAGTCAACAAATCTCCTGCAATAAGAACCTTATTTTTTTTGATATATAAACAAATATGCCCTGGCGTATGTCCCGGTGTATAGATTACTTCAGTACCTCCTACAAAAGTAAGCTCTTCTCCATCTTTTAATGTTTTATCTACCCTTACTTTACTCAAACTAAATCCTGCCTTAAGTTTTTCATACATACCTTTCATCTCATTTGGCATCGAACTTAAACTTTTCTCTAATTTAGCTAATTTAACTGGAGTTTCATCTCCTTGAATATACTTTTTCTCTTCTTCATGACATAAAACCTTTATTTCATTTTCTGAATTCTTAACTAAGCTTAAAGCACTTCCTATATGATCAATGTCTTGGTGAGTAAGTATTATAGTATTCAATCTATCAATATCAATTCCTGCTGATTCAATGGCTTCATTTATCTCCTTCATCTGACCAGGAAATCCAGTATCAACTAATATAACATTTTCTTCATCCCATATAAGTACTGGGTTAATACTACTTTCTCTTCCCATAACATTTGCTTTTATTTCTAACATCTCAATTCCATTTGCTATTTTCATTTAATCCCCTCCAGTTTCTCTTAAGCTAAAAAGTGAAATAATCTTAATACTTCATAGTAATCATTAGTAGTAAACTCTATAACCTTTGGGCTAACTAATTTTACTCCTGGATAAAAAGAATTTCTATATGCAGTTTCATGTTTCTGATATGCTATTTCAACTTTAAAATTACTCGGCAAAGTAATTCTACACAGGTTATAATCCTCTTTTAATGCTTTTTTGACTAAGCTTTTTGTAGCTTCTATTGCCTTTCTAGGATGAATACTTACGGCACTTCCTCCTATTCCCTCTTTAACAGCTAAAGTTTTGATATTTCCATTAGTTAAACTTACTTCTTCAATCAATCCTTTATCTCCACTAACAAAAACTACTGGAACATCATATAAGGCAGCTGCATATGCATTAATTAAAAATTCACTTACATAAATGTCATTTAATTTTATATGTGATATTGACGTATTTAGTGTATGTGCTAAGGGACTAGTCCCGCTACCCGCCCTTGAATGGTATCCTATAAACATGGTTGCATCAAAGCTGCTATCTAATCCACTTACCATACTCATAGGATCACCAGTCCATCCACTAGAAAGTTTTACATACTCGGGAAGTTCATTAATGTCAATATTTCTAGCACTATCATGTGCATCTTTTACATAGATTTCACTAGCTCCTGCTTCAAAAGCTCCTTCACATGCTGCCTTAACTTCTTTAGTCATTTGGTTTGCAAATCTTTCAAAATCACTATGATTTTTTTCTGTTTCACTCCAGCTAGTAACACCTGTTATACCCTCGATATCTACACTTATATAAATCTTCATATTTTACCTTCCTTATAAAAATGAATATTAGAAATCTGCTTTTAATATAGAGTAGTATTTGCAATCTACCAATATCCCTTTATTATTTTTATTTATCTTTCTTAAAACACCTTCAAATTGCAAACTGCATTTCTCCATAACCTTCCCTGAGGCTATGTTTTCTATAGCATGTCTTCCTGTTATTCTTTCAAAACCTACTTCATTAAATGCAAATTTAATTACTTCCTTAAAGGCTTCTGTTGTTATTCCCTGTCCCCATAGTCTTCTGCTTATACAATAACCAATCTCACAATTTTCATTTCGGTTATCTATGTTCATAAGGCTCATAGAACCTATTACCCTACAAGTTTCTTTTAATTCTATCGCCCAGTTATAATTCTGATTATTAGTATAATCATTTACCCAACTCTCAATAGTTCTTTTTGTAGTTTCTATAGTTTTATGAGTTGGCCAAGTTAAATATTTAGTTACCTCCTCATCAGACGCCCAGTTATTATACATGTCCTCAGCATCCCATACCTTAAAGGGCCTCAGTCTCAGCCTTTCAGTTTCTATTACCTTGGTACCTACGTGATTTAGCAAAACACCCATCCCCCACTTTTTAAAGTAACTTAATCTTTGAAATTATTTTTGAATATACTTTTTTCATATGTGGTTCATTACTAGCATCAACTACCTCATCAATTGGAATCCACTTAACTCCACTATTTTCATCTTCCTTAATTATCAGTTCCTCTTCTTCATCTGCTTCAAGTAAATAGGTTACTGATAAATGCAGATGGGCAGACACATAATTTCCATTTTTCACATGACCTGCTACAGGTAATACATCTAACGAAAATATTTCAGTAGTTATAGGGCTTGCTATCTTTATTCCGGTTTCCTCTCTTGCTTCTCTTATAGCTACTGCTAATAGATCCTTTTCTCCATCTGAATGTCCTCCTGTCCATCCCCAAGAATCATATATATTATGATAAATCATAAGAACTTTATCTCTTTCCTTATTTAATACAAATGCTGAACTTGTCATATGGGCAATTTCATTCTCTCTTGTTAAGACATTTTCAAATGCATTTATATAATAGAGCATCATTTCCTTGTCTTTTTTTTCTTGTTCATTATAAGGATTATATCTTTCGATATCATTTACCCAACTCATATTTTTCCCTTCTTTCTGGCTAGGTTAATAATTATTATAAATTCCTAAAGAGTAAAAAAAGCACTCTTCGTTATATATTAAACGCCAGTGCTTTCATCCAAAATTGTAATATGTTTATTATACTTCGTAATCTGCCACAACTCTTTCACTTACAACGCTTCTTACAAATCCAGCAACTTTTAAGTGTTCAGGATGATTTTGATATATATCTAGTCCTTCTACTGTATCGAATTCTGAATAAAGCACTATATCAAAAGCTTGTGCAGTTTCATTTATGTTTATGCCTACTTCTATAGCTTTTATTGTATCTATTTTATTTTTTAAGCTTTCTAATCCTTCTTTTATTTTTTTAGCATTCTCTTCTTTACTATTTCCTTCTGCAATATCTTTCAATTTCCACATTACTATATGTTTAACCATAAACTCACCTCTATATAAGATTATATTATTGAATATTTTACCACACTTTAAGTTTTTTATATATATTCTTTATGTAAATAAAAAGAGAAGGTAATAAAATTAACTAATCCCTTCTCTTTACTAACTTAAATATTATCTTACTTATAAAGCTAATCTTTTTTATGTGTTTTCTTGCTATGTTTAGTACCTTTATTATTAGCTTTCTTTTCTTTTTGCTGTTGACTTGAGACCGATGCATCCTTTTTTTCTCCCATAACATTTTTTCCTCCTAGCATAGTAAGTTTATATTATTATTTTCTTCAAAATAGGAATTATAATGTTATGAAATTTATAGAAAAAGTAACTTATTTATTTATTCCAAACAAAAATCGCGTAATAGATATTCTTTTTAAAATTTCATAAGCTAGTATTGTTAGTAGAAAACTAGCTACTATTATAACAACCACTTGTATACTAATTGAGGATATGTTTTTTAATGCATAATACCCCACTAATACTACAAAAGATTGATGGAAAACATAAAATGGGAATGATGCCTTAGTGAAATATTTGGTAATTCCATTTGTAAAGTTTAAATAATGTTTTCCCATACCAAGAATCGCTAGAATGCCAATCCAAGTTAGAAATCCTTCAAAAATATCATATATAGTTCCATAGGAACATTTTAATACATTTTGAAATACCAAATTCAAAACTGTTAAGAATATTAACGCTATAAATAACATCCATCTATTTTTTTCAAGTTTCTCTTGAACTCTATCTTCAGATAGTACTAAATAGCCAAGCATAAATAACGCAAAATATTCACCTAAGCTCTTTCCACTTATATCTAAAATCAATTTCATAATTAGAAAAATCAAAAACATAGGAAGTATCTTTAGTAAAGAAAGCTTGTCTATAGGCATCTTTCTATTACTTTTTCGATATCTTATTATAATTGGTAGCGATATTAAAGAAATAACATACAAATACAAAATAAACCACAAATGTGCTGGTGTTAATCCTCCAGTATATCCTGTTAAATCATTTATTTTTGTAAAAAACAATATATATTGATGAAAATATCCCCCACTATATCCGTTATGAAATTTTTCGGCATAAAAAGTTTGTATTGGAACTAATAATAAAATACCAGATATTAATGGGATCAATAATTTTGATTTTCTTTCATTAATGTATTCTTTAGGAGATCTTTTGGTAAGTGCATAACAAGAACTCATTCCTGCAATAACGAATAATATAGGCATAAACCATGGATATGTTATTTGTATAAATCCAGTAAGTAAAGGCACTCCATCACTTTTCACATAGAAGTTCTCTCCAAAGTTATTATAAATCATACAAGTATGGAAAGGTATGAGCAGTAAAATACACATCCATCTAATATTATCTAAAAAATATTTTCTCATTGATTAATTCCTTTCATGCCATTATTATTTCAATTATATACCAAATACCATTATTTTAAAATACTCCTGAACCAAGCTATTTATATAAAAAAGAAGATGCATTTTCACTGCATCTTCTTTTCTATTCCTTTAAATTTCTATATATTAATTCATCCTCGTTTATATTATCAAGTCCTTTAGGTATCTTAGTATTGGGATCATCTGTAGTTCCCTCCATACTAGTAATTATTTTCTTAGCATCTTCTATATTTCTATCACTCACTTCAGCCACTACCTTGCAATTTATACTAGCTATTTCATCAAAACCACCCATTCCACTTGCCATTGGACTTGCTGCTGCAAGTGGAGAATTAGCTCCCTCTTCTCTATTACCTATTCCACCAGAAACAGCCTGCGATAAACTTGGTATCACATCTGAACCCACAAGACCACTTTGGGAATATGCATCATTCCTATGTTCATTTATATCTACGAATGCACCTTTAAATCCTGCGTTTCTAAGCTTTTCAACTGCCTCATTTGCATTTTTTATACTTTCAAAGTAACCTTCTATTTTCATTAGCCCACTTCCTTTATTATTTTATATGATTATTGCTTATCTTATTATCCCAAAGGAAGTAGAAATTTATCCTTAAATCTCTATAGTTGCGCCTGCTTCTATTTTAATAATTTTCTCTGAGTGTTCAAACCAAACTGTTATACTTGATGGATTTTTTACTCTTTTACCATCAACGCTAAATTGTAATCTGTTATAAGCATCAATATAGTCATAAATCTCTATATTAGTTGCATACCAAATATCATTTCTATTTCCAACATATTTAGCAAAATCTTCGATTAAGCCCCAATTATTATTAGCTTCAAATTCATAACTATGACCCCATAAATAAAATAAATATGGTCCTTGAGTTACTTTATCCTCAATAAACTTCTTTGTAAGCTTTTCAAAATCTGGTGCTGTATGATGACAAGTTGCAGATAACCTAAGCCAATCTTTTGGAATTTTAAAATCTTTTGAAGGAATTACAGTTCTTGCATACGCTATACCACATAATCTAAGTGCCTCTACTACATCATCACTAAAAGTACCATATGGATATGCCATTCCACGCACAATTGTACCAAATTGCTTTTCTAGATTCTCCCTATCTTTTATTATTTCATTTACAGCCATATGAGCAGGTAACTGTTCTAGAAATGGATGTGTTAAGGAATGTACTGCAATTTCATGACCTGAATTCATAAAAGTTTCCTTAATCTGTTTTTCTGTCATTCTACGATGAACTTGTCCTTCTGGATAAACCGTTCCTTCTTCAGCATATAGTCCACTATTTAAGTTAAAGGTTCCTTTTAATCCATACTTATTCATAATCTCCACAAGCTTTATATCTTGTTCGACACCATCATCATAACTTAACGTAAGTGCCTTTTTCTTACCTTCTGGAAATCTTAAAAAAATATTTGCCATAATAATTCTCCTTAATTAGATTTTTTATTTTCAAGAGATTTAATATATTTATCTCCCCAAATTTTAAACTGCTCTAATACAGGCTTAAATTCATGCCCTAAATCCGTAAGTGAATATTCTACCTTCGGTGGTATTTCTGAATAAATATATCTGCTAACTAATCCAAAGTCTTCAAGCATTCTCAATTGCTTTGTTAATGTAGCTTGTGTGATATCTCCAATTCTTCTTTGTAATTCTCCATAACGAACAGCTCCATCACTTAAGTGATACATAATAAGAATCGACCATTTCCCTGAAAATACTTTCTGTGCTGTAGTATATGGACACTTTCCAAAAAGACATTTTGAGTTTTCCATTTCATCTTCCTCCTTAGTATCTTTTAGATACTAACATTATATAAAAATCGTACTTGTTATTTCAGTTGTACATGTTATTATTATTGCATAACTAATTTTAACACATATAAATAGGGGGAGCAATAATATGGAAAAAGCATTAGAATTTTTAAAGGAATGTGGTACTTTTTATATCGCCACAACTGAAGGGGATCAACCAAGAGTTAGACCTTTTGGTGCTGTATTTGAAAATGAAGGAAAGTTATACATTGTTACAAACAATACAAAAAAATGTTTTAATCAAATGTTAGAAAATCCTAAAGTTGAAATATCAGGAATGAATAAGGGTCAATGGATTCGTTTAGCTGGAGAAGTTAAGCATGATGATAGACGTGAAGTTAAAGAACTAGCTCTAGAAACTATTCCATCTTTAAAAAATATGTACAGTATTGATGATGGTATTTTTGCAGTTTTATACTTCACTAAAGGAACTGCTACTATTTACTCATTTAAAGGCGAACCAGAAACATTTTCACTATAATATAGTTCTATTTTAGAATTTTTCTCATAGTTAAAAAGGATAGGAAAACCTATCCTTTTTTATATATGAAAGAATCTTATATATATTTTTTACATAGTTCTTCCACTTCTTTTATAATTCCTGATAATTGCTCTATCAGGTTTTCTATATCTTCTGGTTCAGCTGTTAATGAGCAAAATAACTTTTCAATTCTGCCCTCAAAATTTCGTGGTGTAATTTTAAAAGCACATGCATTGGTTAATGCACCTTTTTCATTCATGATGTATGTTTCATTTAGTGCATATACAACTTGAGTAAGGCATGAAACTGCACGATAAAAGCATCCATAAGCATATACGATATCTTTTTTTGCTACGCTTTTACTAGCTATTGAGCATGAAAAACCTGCTTCCCATAAAAACTTTTCTACTATTCCTCTTTTTATAGCATGAGGATATGGAGTAATTTTATCTTTTAGTTTAGCTATATTATTATTTTCATCCAAAAGTATTTTACAGTAAAATATTTCTGCTACATAAATAGAATTCACAAATCCATGCGGGTGTCCTGCTTGATAATCAATTGTAATCTTACCATTTAAACATTCATCTATAACAGAACCTACCTTATTTAAATCTCTTAATAAAAAGTCTACTGTAATTCCATCAATATTTAGCCAGCCTCCACCATTTATCCATGGTCCCCATTCCCCTATTTTTGTTATAAGGTTTGAACGATGCGTATCATCTAATTCAGTAGCTATTCTACTCATGCTTTCTAAATCTAATTTTGAACGGTCAGAATAATATATTCCAATATCTATATCTGATTTTTCTGAAAAACTCCCCTTTGCTCTTGAACCTCCAAGGACAACACACTCAATACCTCTCACTTTCTTTAGAGCATTCTTTATTTTATCAATAGTCATTTCAATTTCCAAAACAAATCCCGCCTCTCCATAGCTATTTAAATTTACATTCTATGAGCCACTTTTTCTAGTTTTCATCATTAAATGCTCTGTTATTCCATCCCTATACAGACTAGGTATTGCCCCTACTTCAATATACCCAATTTTCTCGTATAATCTTTTTGCATCTGGGTTGAAATCTGCTACTACCAAGAACAATTTTGAATAGTCTTTAAAACAAGTATCTTCAAAGAATTGTAGTAACATTTTTCCTATTCCTAGGTTACGACTATCTTCTTTTACTGCAATTATATGCAGGTATGGAAATGAGTGAAATACGCCATTTAAAATAAACCAAATGAATCCTCTACAGTTATTGTCATTATCTATAGCAATATATATTTCTTCTTTTTTAAAGCCGTCTTCCAATGCTTTTCTGGCACTTCCTAGCTTTGAAAAATATCTTTTTCCTAATTCAGAATTTACTAAAGCTTCTTCACAATCCTTTAGGTAATCACAGTTCCCTTTTACAACTTCCATCTCCACTTTCTCCCTTCATTTAAACCTTCTATTTCTTTAAGCTTTTTTTACAAGCCTCACTCCCATTTCAAATGATTCTTTACAATCAATAGGGAACTGTTCATCTCTTTGCTTCTCCTTTGCTTCTTTTGAGAAAATAGAAGATTCATACTTATCATAATCAGTAAATTGATATGTGTCATAGCAATATAAAAGTTCTAGTTGTCTTCCTAGCATTCTTTCAATATGCTTCTGGTGTGTTTTTAAGACTCCTTTAATTCCAGACTCATTACTTAGTTTTTCGTTTATATTCATGGTATAAATAAAACCTGCTTGGACTTTTCTTGGAAAAACCGTTGGTATTTCTGTACTATATATACTATGAGAAAATAGAAAGCGTTCTAAAAGAGCTAGCATTGATGATGTAATATTCATATAGTAAATTGGAGACCCAAAAATAATAGCATCTGCTGTTTCTAACTTTTCAAGAATAGGTGTTAAATCATCATTCATCGCACATTTGCCATGCACTCCATCTTTTCTTTTACATGCAAAGCAACTTATGCATCCCTTGTATTCTATATCATATAAATTTATAATTTCAGTTTCTGCCCCTTGAGACTCCGCTCCCTCAAGCGCTTTATTTAGCAAAGTTGCTGTATTCCATCTTTTTCGTGGACTTCCGTTAACTGCAATAATTTTCATAGTTATCCTACTCCTTTTCATTTTAACCATTATGTACTAATATAATTATATAACCAACTATTATGGATTTTAAAATATAACTTTAAATATATTCTCATATTAAAGGGTAGATTACTTATATAGTCGATTTGTTTTTATGTTAATACTAAATTATTAGTCATAAAAGAGGTGTGCTATGATATCAGAAAAGAAGCTTGCAAGAAAAAGATTAACGGAAGCTTATAATAATGCAAAAATTGAATACTTTGATAACAACTCTAAATATATATTTTTTAGTGACTGCCATAGAGGAGATTGTACACCATCTGATGAATTTGCAAAGAATCAAAATATCTTTCTATTCGCATTAGAATATTATTATAATAACGGATACACTTACGTAGAAGTTGGGGATGGAGATGAACTTTGGGAACACTCTAATTTTAAACATATAAGACTTGCACATGATGAAGTATATACCCAATTAAAAAAATTCTTTGATTCTGATAGATTTATTATGTTATATGGTAATCACAATATACAACTACAATATAAAGATTATGTGGAGAAGAATTTTTATAAATTCTACGACGATTATAATGAGGAAGATATAGAATTATTTCCTGGAATTACTCCACATGAAGCAGTAGTGTTTAGGCATAAAGATACTGGTCAAGAAATATTAACTGTTCATGGTCATCAAGGAGACAGAATGAATGATGAATTCTGGAAATTCACTTTGCTTACGGTTAGATATTTTTGGAGATTTCTTCACTCAATAGGGTTTATAAATCCTGCGAGCCCCGTAAAAAGCGCTGAAAAGATTCATAAAATTGAACGTATTTATAGTAGTTGGATTGAAATGAACAAAATTATGATCATCTGTGGACATACTCATAGGCCTCATTTTCCTAAAATCAATGAATTACCATATTTCAATGACGGATCCTGCGTTAGAGCAAGCGGAATACAAGGAATTGAAATATCTGATGGGCAAATAGCACTTATTGAATGGAGAATAAGAACTGATTCATCAGGAGATCTCCATATTAAAAGAAGAGTCTTAAGAGGTCCTGAACCAATCGAAGCCTTTGATTTAAGAAAAAATAAAACAAATGACTCAATATAAATGTATTCAAAAAAACAGCAGTAATATATATAAATATTACTGCTGTTTTTCTTCTTACTTTATTCTATAAGATAACCATCTAAAAAATCTTCCTATATTTCTAAAAGAAACTACATCACAAATTAGTTCTGTAAGCTTTCCAAACTTTCTATAAAATAAGTTAAATGCTAGAAAAGGAATCCATTGCTTTTTAGATTTTGGTAATCTTTTTATTATATTTTTAAAGGTGTACACCTCTTTATATATCCATAAATAGCCCTCATACAATTCTTCTGCAGTCATATTTTTAGGTTTGTACACCACATGTGCAGTATTATACCTGGATAAGTTAAAGTCTACAATTCTATTTTGCTCTAACAATGTTGAGTATAACTTTGTACCTGGATATGGAGTAAGAATATGTGAGGTTACCGTTTCGATCTTATTTTCAACTATCCATTCTAATGTATTCTTAAATACAGAAGAATCATCTTCATCTAATCCAAAGACGAAACTTGCATTTATCATTATTCCTCTTTTATGAATTTCATCCACAAGCTTCTCATATTTCTTCACACTATTTTGCACCTTATGCACACTATCTATTGACTTACTATTTATACTTTCAAATCCTATAAACAAACTTTGACAACCAGAAGCCTTCATTTCATCTAACAATTCTGGCATGTCCACTATATTGGATGTAACCGCTGCATTCCACTTTAGTTTAAGAGGCTTTATTTTCTCTAATAATTCTTTTGTCCATTTAGGATTTCCAATGAAATTATCATCAATAAACATTATGTGCCTTGTTTTTAATGCATTAATATCTCTAATTACATCGTCTATCGGTCTATTAATATAAGTTTTAAGAGAATTTGTGCAACTATTATAGCAGAAATCGCATTGAAATGGGCACCCTCTACTTGTGCTGATTATATTAGTATATAAATATTTATTGTCATCAATCATATCATATTTAGGTGATACTATTTCCGCTCCTGTTATATTCTCCATGTCGTAATATATCTTCTTAAGTGAATTATTTTCTTTATCCTCCAGGATTTTCTCCCAAACGCTCTCCGCCATTCCTACAGATATTGCATCAAAACTATTAATAGCACTCTCAGGATCTGCTGTAATATGTATACCTCCTGCAATTACAGTTACTCCACGTTTTCTAAACTCCTTTGATATCTCCACTGCTCTATTCATAACATCAACAGTTACAGTTATTGATACCAAATCTACAGGCTCATCAAAGTTTATTCTTTCAATATTTTCATTTTCAATAATAACTTCATGCTCTTTAGGAGTTAGATTTGCTATAGTCAGTAAAGCTAGTGAAGGAGACATTCTTGTTTTTAATTTTGTATCCATAGGTCTTGGTAACATTGCTGGTTGAATCAATTTAATCTTCATAACTTACCTCATAAAATAAATACTGCTTATTCTTAACCAATAGCAACAAACTAAAATTCGTCATTCACTACATTCATGTCCACTTCAAGTTAAGAAATATCTTTTAAGCTGAATTTTCTTATTGCCATAAGAACTAATCCCGGAATATATGCAAGTATATATATAATCATCCATATACTTGGAGTTGTACTTGTCATTCCACCTACTGCCATAAAAGGATTCCTAATGCTAATGCCCTCGAACATTGCTGAAAGCATTTGCCTGTATATTATATCAAAAGGAGAAATTAAGCTTGAAATGATTCCTAAGTTCACAAGGCTTTGATTTTGTAACATTGAGCCGATTACTTCCATTACTCCACCTATAAGACCCAGAATATATATTGAAATAATAAATATTCCGTTGCTTAATGTTTTAAATGAAGCACTTCCAAAAATAGAAAGGGATAGAATTGCTATGGGTTCAAGCGTAAAGAATAAAAGGCCCTTTATTATATTAAGAGGTTCTATTGTATTGACTATGGGAAGCTTAAATATTGTACTGATTGAAATTATGGCTACGAAGAGAAAAATCCCGTATAATACTGCCAGAATTCCCATCCCAATATATTTCCCAAGTACATAACTAGAACGTTTAATTGGACGGGTTATTATGGAATGTATCACACCGCTTTCAACTTCAGAAGAGATTGAACCTACAGAAACCATAATAGTGAGAAACGCTACAAGCATGCTTGAAAAGTAAAAACCCAGAAAGGATACTATATTTGAAGCTACATCAAGAGCATTTACTGTGTTTAATGTCCCCGTTCTGGTAAGGTCTTCTACGGCAAAATGGGTAATTAGCCCGAATAAAGTAAGATAAACAAAAGTAAAGGCTGCTACAAGTATTAGTATTTTTTTTCTTAAAGCTTCCTTGAAGGTTGCTGCTGCGATTGAAATCACTTCTTATCACCGCCCTCTATTAAACTTATAAACACATCTTCCAGTGAGCCCTTCTTTGGCGAAAGTTCAAATAATTTCCCTCCGCCGTTAATAATTATTGATGCTACATGGTGTATTGCTGCCTTGTCCTCAATCTCCATTTGTATCCTGTTATTTGAATAGTTAAGGCCGCTGTCGATATCTCTAAGCATATTTAAGACTTCTCTATTTAAGTCTTCCGCATGTATCTCAAGAATTAACTTACTTTGGAGTATATCATTCATTTTTCCATACTTAATTATAGATCCTTTTTTAATTATTGCTGCACTATCACAGACCGTCTCAACCTCACTGAGCAGATGGCTGTTAAGTAAAACAGTTTTACCGCTTGCCTTTAGACTAGTCATTATTTCTCTTACTTCTTTCCTGCCTACAGGGTCAAGAGCAGAAGTGGGTTCATCTAAAAAAAGAAGATCAGGGTCTGGTAAAAGGGCACAGGCTAAACCTATACGCTGCTGCATGCCCTTACTGTATGTGCCTACGCGATACTTCTCATGTCCTTTGAGCTTGACTAAGTCTAGTACCTCTTCCATCTTTAATTTAGCGCTCTTTTTGTCCAATTTATACAAGGAAGCATGAAAGGATAGTAGGTCTTTTCCTGTCATCCACTCCTGGTATTTGAAGTTTTCTGGCAGGTATCCTATTTTCTTTCTTACATCTATATCTCCCAGAGGCTTTCCTAGTACGAATGCCTTTCCACTGGTAGGGAACAAAAGCCCTACTAGCATTTTTATAAATGTGCTTTTACCAGCCCCATTAGGGCCGAGGAATCCAAAAATCTCACCTTGGTCTACAGATACCGTAATATCCTTGCAGCCAGTTTTATCTCCATAATTCTTCGTCAGATTTTCAGTCTCTATTACCATTATTACACCTCATCATCACAGTATTATATAGCTAACTTAATCTATTAATCTAAACTAACAGATTTTGGGTTGAAGCATCTAAGAAGAAGCAAGTTTAAATTAGCTTTCCTATTGATTATCCTTACCTCATAGACCTTGCAATATTTAAAATTTCTCCATTTTCTATTTCTCCTGATACAACATAAATAACACCCTTATCATACCAGATGACTGCAGATTCATGAGTACCTTCTGAATTACCATAATCCTTAGTCATATATCCCTTTGCACCGTTTATATCAACCTGTGTCATTTTTGAATCTACTACAGGAATGTAAAGTGCATTTTTCCAATCCTTTATAGACTTTAACTGTGACTGCAGATCCTGCGGAATTATAGGCATGTCTATAATAGCATTATATAACTCATCAACATTAACATCCTTAGGAACTATTATCTCAGGTGACTTTGTCTGTGTAATATTTATTAGCTTGTCATTTATTCTGTAGTTCATGGTTACCTGTGAAGTAAAATTCACCTTGAAGGTTTTTCCGTCTATATTTTCTGGAAGAAGCTTTGTAGATCCATAAGACTTCATTATCTGATTTACATTCTTCGCATTAAGTGTAAAATCCACGGATCTAGGTTCAACTATATTAATGCTTGGTATTGCACTGCCAAGATGGGATGGAAACTCTACGTCAATATCAGGAAGGTTCTTCACATCCTCCTGTGATGCTGACCTATTATCGCCCCCCTGCATCTTTATACTTCCTATTTTGTCAAGGCTTATCTCACCTTTGCCACTTGAAAGCTTCTGCTGTATCTGCTGTATGTCTTCAAGAGTTACAGTTATTCCTTTCATTTTCTCAACTCTGAAAATAGACAGCGTACTTGAAATTGCTGCTTTAACTGGTTGAACGGTTATACCTGCTGTGACTAACAATGCTGCACAGACTGCAATCACAAACTTTTTTTGCCTTAACATATAATTAAACACTCCCTTTTTCCATCATTAAATATCTCTATTTTTCAACACTCTTCGTTTATGTATCACTTCTATATTCTAAAATATCACCAGGTTGGCAGTCCAAAACCTTGCATATAGCTTCTAAAGTTGAAAATCTAATGGCTTTTGCCTTTCCATTCTTTAGTATAGAGAGGTTCGCCATGGTTATTCCAACTTTCTCTGAAAGTTCAGTTACACTCATTTTTCTTTTAGCCAGCATTACGTCAATATTAACTATAATCGCCATGTTATTTCCCTCCTGTATTCCTTACACTGTTAAATCATTTTCTTCTTTTAAGTCTATTGCCTCTTTTAAAAGTCTTTGAAGAACAGCTGCAAAGACCCCAATCACTGCCGAAGCAAAAATAATGATTAGTGGGAAGGCTACAAGTCCTGGTGCATCATCTGCATCTGCTACGGGATATAAGAACGGTACTATTACTGCAAATATAAGACTTATAGTAACTGCACAATATTTTATATTTTTTAAAGCATTTACAGATAGTTCCGAGAAGGCTTTGTTCTTATCAATATAACTTAAAAGTTTTAAAGCTTGATATAGTGCGATGAAATAAGTTATTGCTGTTACATACACTCCCATTATAATTGCTAAGTTGATATAATTTACAAATCCAGGCACCCAAAATATACAAAGTGCAAGAACTGGAATCCCAATAAGGATAACTGCTATCTTTAAGAAAATTGTTGAATATCGTTTCATGAGAAAACCTCCTGTATTCCTTATAATGTATGCAAAGAGTATTAATCTTTGTATATATGATAGCATTATATTTATCGTTTATCAATAAATTTTTATTGAATTTAGTTATGTTTTTATTGATTTAAGTTAATTGAAAGGCGAGATGCCACTTTGTAAAATGAAAAACCATATTAGAAAATGAGTATGAAAAATGAGCAAACAAAAAGACGCTAATGAAAACATATAGCGTCTTTTAATATCATCAACACTTGTTATTTAATAAGTTTGCTTAATCTATCTCTTAAAGTTATATCCTTCTCTATAAGCCAGCCTTCTTCCTCACAGATATTTCCCCATTGAACTATATTGTCTACCTCTTCTTTCGTAAGTTCAACAGATATTTTATCTATAATTTCTAAGTCTTCTTCATAATATCCATTGTACATTTTCAATGCATTAGTTTCACCTTTCAATCCTAAGGAATAAATAGGTTTATCATTTGCATCCTTATGATGTGCCACTACATAGAGCCTTACACCATGATTCTTTTTGTCAGCTTCTGAATTAATATGCTTTACCTTTACTAAAGTTCCTAACGATATATTATATTTGACCATAAAACCCACATCCTCTCAAATATATGAATTCTACTTAAACACTTTATATCCTTCTATTTCCATAATATTCTGATATAACCAATTCTTTTTCTTAATATATGGTTTAATTACCTTTTATAATACAGTTACTATAAACTTACAGCAATGTGCCCCTGAAAGTATTGATATTATTATGAAAATTATTCTAACTTGAATTATACAATAACGTCTTAGCACACCCATGAAACATAGAAATTAATCTGAACCCTATATATAAAAGTAGATTATGAGTGCTTTTTCTGTTAAAATGCTTCTTATCTGTACTTTACTTTATTATTGCTGCTACTATTTATAAAATAACTTATATCCCTAACTTTCAACTTAGTCCAGATTATTTAATAGTACTTAAAACAATTATAGAACATAAAAAAAATGATCACTACAAAAACGTTAATCTATTTAACTTGCTTGATTGGTAGTGTTATTACGTAGGAGGTTTTTGAATTGAATATAAATATATACTCAGATGGATGTTGTATTAATAATGGTTTAGAAAACGCAGTTGCTTCATGGAGTTATGTGGCAGTTGATGAAAATCGTGAAATAATTAGAACAAGTGTTGGTAAAGTTGAGGGAGCCCAAAATAATAATAGAGCAGAGTTAACAGCTTTTATAAATGCACTTCAATATGTTCGTAATGAACGTAATGAATCATTTACTATTCATGTTGATTATGAGGCTCTTTACCTATACTGCAATGGTAAGGCTAGACCTAAATCAAATCTTGACTTGTATCGCCAAATAAATTATTTAATGAATATGTGTGGTGATAGGATTACAGTTGAAAAAGTCAAAGCTCATAAAACACGAGATAGTTTTTCCAATTTTATCAACGGCGTAGTTGATACTCTAGCTAAAAAGTTTCTCGAATTTATCGCTAACGAAGACTTTAAAGGTTAATTTAACTTAATATTTAATCAACAATATATCCAATAAAAAGCTGTCAACTTTCTCGACGGCTTTTTTATTTTGAAATTTTATTAATTAAATTTTCTATGTACATAATTCTTGCGCGTACTCTTCATTATATAAAACCCTATTTCACGCAAAGTTTTTTTGTGAAATTGGCTCTATTAAACGATTTTGAGCATTTTTTTAATTTAATTTAATTTTATTTCACGCAAAGTTAAAAAAATAGTATTTTTTGTATTTTAACAGAAAAGTAGGGAGGGTTTTTTATATTTTTGTAGAATTATACTTTATACGCTTATTGCTTCCTATCAAAAATTATGTTTTTTACTCTAATATAAAAAAATGAAAATTGTTATTAAACATATAATTTAATATATCAAGAAAGGATTAAACTATTATGAAAAATAATTATAGCATTGGATTTAAAATTGATGCAGTACAAAGATTTATGGAAACTAATGAACCTTTGAACAAAATAGCAAAAGAAATAGGAGTGCATACAGCGACTCTTAATAACTGGATAAAAACTTATCCAGAATTAGTAGCAGATATTAGCACCAAACCAAAAGATAAAAATTTTAGGAAACTATCAACTAGTGTAGAACTCGACGCCAATGATTTTACCAAAAGTAATCTAATCGAAAACGATGACTCATCTATCGATGATTTGTTATCTTCATATATAGAAGAAGCTGGGAAAAACATCTCTGTTTATTTGAGTAGTAAGACACTTAAGCTCTTAAATGAATATAAAAAAAAGAAGAATCTAAACAGTAGATCCCGTATAATTGATGCTATAGTTTACGATTATCTATCAAAATACAAATAATAATTTTGCTACAAAGGAAAGACCATACTATTAGGTATGACATGAGGTTATGAAAATGAAAAAAATAGTCATATACTCAGATGCATCTATTAAAATAAAAAAACAAGCAAATGCTACTATAATCTTTGATAAATCTAATGAAAATGAAAAAACTCTAATATATAGAACTGGTGGTGGAAATAACTCTCAAGAAGCAGAACTATATAGCGTTCTATATGGATTAGAATATGTTAAAGAATTTATTCAAATTGAAGATGAGGAATTATTTATAGAAGTAAGAACTGATGAATTATTTATTGTAACATTTATAAATAATAAATTACACATTGAATGGGACAAAATATCCTGGAGAAAAGGAACAAGTACAAAACCATTAAGAAAAGATGCTCTACTATGGTATAGCCTCACGCTCCTTATTAAACATTTTGGTATTGATAATATATCTGCTACAAAAGTGACAACAAAAGAAGATAAAACACATAGACTTGCAGATAGAGTAGCTAATAACATGTTGCCTATAGCCTCATTAAAATTCAGACAATTTTATAAGGTCTCTCCAAACCCATTTACAAACATAAAAGATTTAATCAATTTATCTGAAATGATTGAAATTCCTGAATTAGAATTGGATTTATCTGATCTACCTTGGCGTAAAGCAAAAAAGAAACATAGCAAAAAAAAAGAAAAGAAAACTAACATCATTTCATGGATTGGTAAAGTAACTGATTCTATTGTTAATATACCTACAAAAGACATTATGCTAGAGGAAGAAATACACTTAAACTGCCATAAACTTAACTTTAATGGAAAATTGAAAGAATATAGTAAACAAGAAAAAATAGAAAACCCTATAGCAGTTAGAAAAATATCTGATAACAAATATGCTTTAGTAATGGGAATTCAACGATATTTCGCTGCTAAAATCTTAGATATTGAAGTTATACCTGCTATCATCACTGATCTTAATTATGCTGACTTTAGTACAAAAATGGATGAATTGATTAATAATTAACTTATCATAGTTTTTACTTAATCACACACAATATTTTTATTCAAAAGGGTGTCGTGTTTCGCGACTCCCTTTTAAACTTTTATGGTTATTTATATAATTCATAATTTAAAAATTAATTAAACTAAGAAATGAAGGGGCATCTTATAAAGACTTGCCTTAAGCTATGAATTACATTTTTCAATCTCTCACAACGCATAAAATATTCCGAAAACAGCTTAATTGATAAAATTATATACTCAGACGGAAGTTGTATTAATAATGGTTTAAAAAATGCAGTTGCTTCATGGAGTTTCAAGGTTTTTAATTCCAAATTCTAACTCCTTTCATGTCTAAGTTATTCTAGCTACTTTACTTTATTATTATAATTTCATTAATAACAATTATTGTTTTTTTATAAAGTATATGATATCGTATGTATAGACAAGTATAGTTAAGTATAGTTAAGTATATAAATCTATATTTGTATTTGCACCTATCTATACACTATTTTTATAAATGCTTAAGGAAAGGGAAGATATTATGGATAAAACTTTATTATCTATTAGACCTAATAAACAAATAAGCGCATTATTTATGGAAATACAACAATATCATGAAATTGCTAATAGAAATGAAATAGTCAATTGGGCAATAGAAAAAGCTATCGATCACAATATTGATTGGAGAACAATATCAAAATTTAAAATAGATGAAGATGTAGATGAACTCAAGCAACCTGATTTTATGCAAATTAGAGTTGAAAAAAATAAGTATAATGCCATTTCTGAAGAAATAAAAGAATTCTTTGGATTAGAACGAGTAACAGCGCCTTATTTAATTCGTTTAGTACTTGCAAATTACTTATCATCTTTGAAAAACATTGAAAAAAACAAAATGTTTACTACATCTGAAAAAATGATAGATTTCGGAATAGATTGTATGGTATTTAAAAATGAATATGATACATCTAATTACCAAAAGAAAGAAATTCTACTAGAACTCTGCCGTAAATATTTAGAAAATTGTAATCTTGAAATGAATGAAAGCATTCGCAAGCAAATAAATCTCAAAATAGAAGCATTTTCTGATTATTTTAACGTAAACAAGTATTACCCTCCCCGTCGTAGTACACTAGGAAAATGCAACATTATATATGTTTCAAAGGTTCTAGCTGGACTCTTTCTAGTAGTCGCAGAAATAGATGGTTATGATATTGGCCAGCTAATGGAATCATTTCAACAAAAAATAGAAAATGAAAAATCTAAGATATAGGTTTGTATATCGTACATTTAGGCACCTCATTAGTAGGTGCTTATCTTATATTTATTTTTAGTAGCAAAAGAAGACTTTTAAAATCTAATTTTGAAGCATGCTACTTTAAGACCTACTAGAATTTAAAATATTGTTTAGTATATTTTTCAACTTAGCTTCTTTAAAGTATCTTTTACTCTTTTCATTTATATTTTGTTCTATTATTAGTTGTATAGGGAAAGCTCAAGCCCTTGTAAATTAAAGGCTTGAGCTATCTTAATTCTTAGTAATCTTATTTTGTGAGACCGCATATTTTAGTTGTCCAACTCACACAAGTAACATAATCTCACATTAGTAATTATCATTGCTCTTATTAACTGCACTATTGTATATTTCTTCAGTAATTTTTAAATAGTCAATTATAAAATCTTTTGGTACATTGTTGGCTACAAGCTCTTTTATTTGCAATACAAGTTTATTGTATGTTTCTAATCCTTCCTTAACAGGATCAGTTTCCTTCTCTTGTTGTCGTTTCTCATCAATGCAATACAATTCATTTATTGAAAACCCTAATTTAAATATTTCATCACTATCTCTCTCAAAAATATTGTCACAGATATACTGACTTAAAGAAGTTTGGACTAATTCATAAGGTCTGTCAAAAGGTATCTTTGAATATTGTCTTAAAATATTATTTTTCATATTCGTATAAATAGCCTTATGTACTTTCTCAATTTCAACATCATATTCTACTTTAAAGTTCGAAGCATAATTTACTGATTTATAAATAATATTAATAACTATTCCAAGAGAATATTCCATAAGAATATCTTCTAAAAAACTATAAATATCCTTTTTTATAACATTATCTATTACGCCTAGATTCATAGCAACAGTCCTTATGTCTAAATACTTCATGCATTCATCTATACAAATTTCTAACCAACATGCTTCTATATCTTCATACTGAAATCTTTTAATCAATTCTTTTTTCACATCAATATTCCTAATATCACTGTTTAAATTTAAAGAATATGATAATGAGTAAGGATAATAACTAATAGATTTATCCTCTTCTAATATAAAATAATTTAAATCACTTTCATCAACATTAACTTTAATCGTCCCATTTTCCAGCATTGCCTTAAGAAATTCCATACTATCTTCTATATATGAATGAGTATTTTTAAAATAGTCTTTTTCTGCTAATACTCCAATGTTATATCCTATTCCTCTATCCTTTAGTAATCCAATAAAGATTAATTCTTTAATACTTACCTCATCTAGAGTAACTGGTTTTGTAGTAAATAATTCTCTTACTATTTTTCGCTTTTCTTCTTGTTTTTTTTCCATCTCAACTCTTCTATACTCTATACATGCCTTGCAATGACAATTCTTAGTTCCATCATGTCCGCAGGAGGAACAGATTCTTTTTAAATTATTTACTGAATCACAATACGTCCTACTTTCTAATTTATATTTTATTTTACTACCACATAATTCACACTCTTCATCAGTGTATAACGTGACACTCTGTATAAAATTAGAAGTATACACCACTCCATGCTTTTCCAATAACGCTTTAACTGTAATATTGTTTTCGTAATACTCTTCAATTATTTCTCTTAACTCATCGTTACTTAAATCTTTAACCTTCATAGTTCACCCTCCCCCTTTTATGATTGCCAATATCTATATACCATATATTTAAAAGGTTACTATTACTAGCAATTCTCTGTTTTGTATTATCTGCTTACCTTTTGTGAAAATACATATCTTAGTTTTGCAACAAAGAGTACATATTAGCAAGTTACAGATAATTAGTTATTCCATCGTCTAACTGAAATTCGTTTACAACCACTTTTTTATTTTGGAGTATACTTTCAAAAGCATCATAGTTATCCTTTAAAGAAGGAAATATTTCATCTATCAATTCTATTTTTGCTTCACTACATATAAATACTATTTTAGTAATTAAAATTGCTAAATAGTCATATAAGTGTTCGATATAACTCACCAAATCGTATGATAGTTTTCATTATTCTTTTATATAAGTTATCAATAACTTTAAATTTCTTGAATACTTTCAAAATTAGCTTCGCTTTCTTCTATCTTTAAATCTAGATAATATTTAATAGCTTCATTCACTTCACCAATACTTCTAATCAATTCTATATCACTACTTAGATTTTCTTTATAAAAATTAAAATATCTTTTCATTTTCGATTCCTTTTTTTCTGGCCTAGTTACTTCTTCAAGTATTGATGGTATTAAATATGTTTTTATACTATTGTCCAGATCTCCTTTTAGATTATCTGTATATAGAATTAAATGATAATTTTGGAACCAGTATTTTTCATCGCTTTTTTGGCTCAAAAATTCAACTTTTTCATTACTAAATAATCTTTCTTTCAAGTAATATGAGATTAATATTTGGTTCTCAGAATTAATAACTAAATCAGTAGTCTCTCTCAAAACTTCATTAAATCCAAGTTTCTTTATAGCATAATAATAATATAGTTGTTCATCATTAAAAGGCTCCTTTAGTGATTCTTTATATCTTACTATAAAAAATTTTCTGATTTTATTTTTATCAAATCCCTGTAACTGTAAAAACTTATCTATACAATACAATAAACATTCTGGTGATGTTTTAAATAAGAAGCATAATTGATGATAGTCATAATTCTTAATTTGATATTTATCAGACTCTAAATCTCTAAAAAACCTAGTTTTAAAGAAATTATTTATAAATACCTTTTTTAACTTATCATCTTGTAATTTTGACATTCTATAAACCAACTGATTAATAAAATATAATTTATTATTTCTTTTAATTTCTCTATTAGTATCATCAGTATACTTCTTAAACCTTGTATTAGAATGAGCTATAACCTTTTTCCAATAACGTGCTACCATATTATAATTATTGAATGTTTCATATGTCCATATCTCTTCCTTAGAATCATTTCTCTCAAGCTGATATCTTTCTAAGACTTTATCAAAAATATTAATTATTTTTTTATTATATTTTCTATTACAGAAAAAATAGAAATCATCTGAAAAGTATGAGAAATCACATTCACTACCTATTGAACTTGATAATTCTCTTTTTAAATCATCGCTTATCTTTGTTAGATATAATTCAGCAAAATATAAGGATATATAATTACCCATTATTAGACCATTTGTTGCTCCAAGATTCATATTGGTCAGAAAATTTTCTTTTTCTCTTCCCAATCCTAAATAATGAGTGTATATCCTACCGTAAAACTCCTTAATATCTATTTTTATCATATTATCATATACTGATAATCTCTCAAAATCCTCTTCTAGCTGCCTCTCATATTCACCTTCAACAAAATCTCCTGTGTCAGTGTTGGCTGACAATCTTTTAAATCCCTCATCCATACCTTGGATAAATTCAAAGTTATCCAGGTTCTTAAACTCTTCATAAGCCCTTCGAAAATTTAATATATTAGGTAGCTTCAATACTCTATATTTATCATCCTTTTTCCTTATTCTAAAATTAATAGGATAGGTCCTATCAATTTCAATTTTATTAAAACTAGAAATGTCTTCAGGAAACATAACTGTATCAATATTAACAAAATGCTTAATTGGATTTTTAAAATTATATATATTGTTTAGTCTCATTATATCCCTCCCATACCCATTAGCTAAATTATACCATAAACTTACATATAAAAAGAGAAGCTAATTTTCAGCTTCTCTTTCCATAATATTTAGTACTCTTATTTTGTGGGACCGCATATTTTAGTTGTCCAATCCTCACAATTCCATATTTCTGTTACCACATCTCTATAGAATTCTGGTTCATGGGATACTAGTAATATTGAACCCTTATATTCTTTTAAGGCTCTTTTTAATTCTTCTTTAGCTTCTACATCCAAATGGTTTGTAGGCTCGTCTAGGATTAATATATTTGTTTCAGTATTTAGAATCTTACATAGTCTTACTTTTGCAGCTTCTCCTCCAGATAAAACCATGATTTTTGATTCTAACTGTTTTGTTGTTAATCCACATTTAGCTAAGGCTGCTCTAATTTCATATTGAGTCTTGCTTGGGAACTCTTGCCATACTTCTTCTATACAAGTATTAGTGTTTCCTGATCTATCTTCTTGTTCAAAATAACCTATATATTGATAATCTCCAAGTTCTACTTCTCCACTTAAAGGCTTAACTTTACCAAGTAGGCTCTTTAGAAGTGTAGATTTACCTAATCCATTTGCTCCAACTAAAGCAATCTTTTGTCCTCTTTCCATATAAAGATTTAATGGTTTAGTTAATGGTGAATCATATCCTATTACTAAATCTCTAGTTTCAAATATTGCTTTTCCTGAAGCTCTAGCTGCTTTGAAGTTAAACTCTGGCTTTGGTTTTTCTTTTGAAAGCTCTATAACTTCCATCTTATCAAGTTTCTTTTGTCTTGATTTAGCCATATTTGCAGTAGCAACATTTGCTTTATTTCTTGCAACGAAGTCTTCTAGTCTAGCTATTTCTTTTTGTTGCTTTTCATATGCTGCTTCTAATCTCTTCTTACTTTCATCATATAATCTTCTAAACTCATCATAGTCTCCTACATATCTTGTTAACTTTCTTTCTTCTACATGATAAATTAGGTTAACTACTGAATTTAAAAATGGAATATCATGGGATATTAGTATAAAAGCATTTTCATAATTATTTAAATATCTCTTAAGCCACTCTATATGTTCTTCATCTAAGTAGTTAGTAGGCTCGTCTAAAAGTAGTATTTCTGAATTTTGTAATAATAGCTTTCCAAGTAAAATCTTTGTTCTTTGTCCACCTGATAAGTCATCTACATCTCTATCTAGTCCTAAATCTAAAAGTCCAAGACCTTTAGCAACTTCTTCCACCTTCGCATCTATTACATAAAATCCATTGTGATCTAATAAATCTTGAATAGTTGCAGTTCTTTCAAGCATCTTTTCTAGTTCTTCTGGTTCAACTTCTCCCATTTTTCCATAAAGAGAATTCATTTCTTCTTCTAAGTCAAATAAATATTTAAATGCATCTCTAAGTGCATCTCTTATGGATATTCCTTTTTCTAATACTGCATGCTGGTCCATGTATCCAACTCTAACATTATTTGACCAAATTACTTTACCTTCATCTGGCATAAGTTTATTGGTAACTATATTCATAAATGTAGATTTTCCTTCTCCATTAGCTCCAATTAAACCTACGTGTTCTCCTTTTAATAATCTAAAAGAAACATCTTCAAATATAGCTCTATCACCAAATCCATGGCTCATATCTTTAACTGTTAAAACACTCATTTTCTTCTCTCCTTAGTAATACTTCGCTAGGATAATTTTAATAGATGGTACGACTTATTACAAGAGTATTTATTCTTATAATTTTATCCAACACTTCAATTCTTTTTATAGAATTTAAAAACTTAATTAGTTAAAAATATAATCGTAGAGTTTTAAAATATTTAATTATATTTTTATGGCTCTATAAAGAAGGGAGGTTTTGAAGATGAATAATAAAGAAAAATCAGCTACAGATAATCAGTGGGCTTCTCCAGCTGGAGATCCTACTCAAAACAGCTGTACTTGCAACGGTGAGAAAAAGCAAAAATCTGCAACTGACAATCAATGGACCTCTACCTTAAAAAAATAATTTAGTAAAATGTGTGCTATCAACTTATTGATGGCGCACTTTTTTATTTTAATTGTAAACCAAGTTTCAAATTTCAAGTTGACAATTATATTTTATCTTATTATACTATGGTATATATTTACCATATACTTTTTTAAAAAGGAGATTAACATGAAAAACACTTTATCAATTAGAGATATAACATTTATAGGTATGGGGGCTGCAATTTTAGCTGTTCTTTCTCAATTTTCTATTCCGCTGCCATTTTCAGCTGTTCCATTAACCCTACAAGTACCCGCAGTTATATTAATTTCAATTATTTTTAAACCTAAGCAATCATTTTTGTCTGTTTTAGTTTTTCTTTTATTAGGAGCAATAGGATTACCTGTTTTTGCAAGCTTTCATGGTGGCTTTAATATTATCGTAGGGCCTACTGGTGGATACCTTCTTGGATTTCTTATAATGCCTTTAATAATTTCTAATGTAGCTTCAAGCACTAATACAATTTTAATCTTCATATTAACTTATATAGCTCTTGCTTTTGATTATTTAGTTGGAGTTCTACAATTATCACTAGTAGCTCATTTATCTGTTACTGCTGCATTAGCTGCTGGACTTTATCCTTTTATCGTTAAAGATATAATTGTTGTATTTATTACTATACTATTAGGCTTAAATATAAAAAGAAGACTTAACATAGGAACTAGTTCCAATGCTATATCTTAGGCCACATCATTTATTATGCCTAAGATGGTTTGTAGGTAAAGGCTATAGTTCTGATTTTACTAAGAATATGCATGAAATACTTTTTAAGCTAAATAATACTGAGCAAAATTTCACACTTACCCTTGAAAATGATAATATTTGCTTAAAATGCCCTAACTTGAATTCATCCAATATCTGCACTAGTGCTGATAAAGTTTCTATTATGGATGTAAAAGTAATTAAACATTTCTCATTAACTCCAGATAAAACATATAATTATATTGATATTAAGAAAAAATTTGAAGATTCTATTCCAACAGAAGTAATTAATGATATTTGTGGAAATTGTGAATGGTTTTCCTTAAATCTATGTTGGAGATAGCTTAAGGAAAATTTAATTCTTTACTAAAGTGTGATAAAATAATTAGTATTACTTAGTAAATGAATGGGGGCATGTAGTATGATTTCAGATAAAATGCAGGAACTTGTTTCAACTAGCTCTTTAATACGTGCTATGTTTGAAGAAGGAAAAAGACTATCTGCAATCTATGGAGAAGATAATGTTTTTGATTTCAGCTTAGGAAATCCAAACCTTGAACCTCCTGAAAATATTAAAAATTCCATAATAGAAATATTAAATGATGAGTCACCAAACTATGTTCACGGCTATATGAACAATTCTGGTTATGAAGATGTTAGAGAAGCTATTGCAAGCTTTCTTAATAAAAAGCACTCATTAAATTTATCTCATGATAATATAGTAATGACTTGTGGGGCAGCAGGCGGACTTAATATCATTTTTAAAACATTATTAAATCCTTGCGATGAAGTTATAGTCTTTGCGCCATACTTTGGGGAATATAATAACTATGTAGAAAATTTTCAAGGAAATTTGGTAGTTGTCTCAGCTGACTTAACTACCTTTGAGCCTAATTTGGCTGAGTTAGAAATGAAAATAACTTCAAAAACAAAAGCTATTATAATTAATACTCCAAATAATCCAACTGGAGTTGTTTATTCTGAAGACTTAATAAAAAGACTTTCTGCTCTTCTAGAAAAGAAACAGCAGGAATTTAATACAAGCATTTACTTGATTTCAGATGAACCTTATAGAGAAATTGTATATGATGGAGTAAATGTACCATGTATTCTAAATTATTATAAGAATTGTCTTATAGGCTATTCTTATAGTAAGTCCCTATCCCTTCCTGGAGAGAGAATAGGATATATAGTAGCAAATAGTGATATGGATGATTTCTCTGATTTTATGGCAGCTCTAAATGTTGCTAACAGAATACTTGGGTTTGTAAATGCTCCTTCTCTTTTCCAAAGAGTTGTTGCTAAAGCACTAGATTCAGAGGTAGATGTAAACTTATATAAGAAAAATAGAGATTTATTATACAATCATCTTGTTAAAATAGGTTTTGAATGTATAAAGCCTCAAGGAGCGTTCTATTTATTCCCTAAAGCTTTAATTGAAGATGATGTTAAATTTGCAGATGAAGCTAAAAAATTCAATTTGCTTATAGTACCTGGTTCTTCCTTTGGCTGTCCAGGATACTTTAGACTTTCTTATTGTATTTCCTATGATAAAATTGAAAAATCTTTGGATGCATTTACTAAGTTAGCTAATATGTATTTAAAATAAATCAAAAAGATATTTTAAATTATAAAGAGTAACTTTTGAAAAATAATATTGGTAACATAGTATGTTAAGTTAAAAAGTCCAGCAAATTTGCTGGACTTTATTTTGTATCATATTAAAGTTATGAAATATATATTCTATTTATACTTTTTCTCTATAAACATATTTATTAATCCTATAGAAAATATTAAAGCACCAATTATCTCTATTGATTGTATAAAACCATTTAATACAGTAGTATACTCACCTACTAAATTTTTATTTGCGTAGATTGTGTTAATCATAAACCGCCCCATAGATGAGCTAAATAATATTATATTGACTTTATTTTATTATTACTATCATTGCAAATAAATAAAATACTATTATTCCAATCATCGGAAGATTTATTACTCTCTCTTTAATAAGCTCAGTCCTTAAAGCCATCTCTGTTTCCATAGAAAGACTTTCATAACAATCGTAAATCCCTTTACTCTTGCAATTCTTCTCAATCTTTCTAATTATAATTATTGAAAGTGCACCAAACAATATAGCTAATGCTCCATAAGATATAAGCGCACCGATTTTGGCATCCATTCCTAGGGAGGCAATGTCTGGAGTTGAGTTATTCTTCACAAATGGCGCAAGTATCTTTTGCAGAGAAACTTGTATTCCATTAATCATAAAATGTAATAACGAAGAGGCAAATATGCTATTAGTTACTCTAACTAAATATGCTAATACCATTCCAAGTACGGCTGCATAAAGAAATTGCTGTGCATTTAAATGAAAAATCCCAAATAATATTCCAGTAGCAATAGCTGCTATCCATTTATTTTTAAAATTATAACCTGATAGCACTACTCCTCTTAATGTAACCTCTTCTGTTATAGCTGGTGTTACTGCTATTAGTAGTAACATTACTGGATACGGAGTATCACTTATAGAGTTTATAAAATTTGAAATATCATTACTAAAAAAGAAACTTGTTATGAGAGAAAAAAGCATCATAACAGGTTGAATAGCAAAACCTAAACCAATTATTAACAAAACATTCTTTAAACTTAGTGGATTAAGCCTAAACGTCTTCTTAAAAGATGATTTAGTTACAAATATATATATTATTGCAGGTACTAAAAATAATAAAATATGATTTGCCTCTAATACGACCCTAACATCCCTAAGTCCTATTGATACTAAAAATGGATTTATAACTTCTGGTCCAAAAACACTAAGAACTAATATGATTAAAAAATATAAATTTGCTCTAAAAACTTTTTTCATAAAATTCCTACTTTCTACATGTCATTTCAAAAAGATTACCAATCTATTATTAAAATATTTTTCTTATCTCTAAATATTATACTGTATAAAAATTTATAAATATGTCTACACTATTATTGAAGCAAAATTGCTTTATACAATTTAGCCTCTCCCCCATTTAAATATAACAATTAACTGCCCTCTAGATCTTGCTACTGCATTCTAGAGGGTATGTTATTTTAATCATAGACAATGTATCTGTTCTTTATTCTTCACTTATAGTTTTTCTAATTATATTTAATGCATTCATTGTAGTTCTTATCCTAACCTTATTTCTATCTCCTTGAAACTCAAATCTTTTTGCTATTGTTTTTCCCTTATAGCTTATACCTACATAAACAAGTCCCACTGGTTTCTCCTTAGTTCCGCCTGTAGGTCCTGCAATTCCAGTAGTTGAAACACCTATATCCGTTCCAGAAGTCTTTGCTACCCCTTCAGCCATTTCTTTTGCTGTCTCTTCACTAACTGCACCATATCTTTCTAAGGTTTCTTTCTTAACACCTAATCTATTTGCTTTTGCTTCATTTGAATAAGTTACTGCACCTTCGAGAAAACATTCACTTATTCCTCCATAATTTATTAACTTTGAAGCTATCATTCCACCAGTGCAGCTTTCTGCTGTAGAAATAGTTATCTTCTTATCCACTAGCATCTTCGCAACTACTTCTTCTAATGTGGTCTCCCCTTCACCATAAATAAATTCTCCAAGCTTATCTCTAACCTTCTTCTCCATTGGGATTATAAGCTTCCTTGCATCTTCTTCATTTTTTCCTTTAGCTGTAATTCTTAATGTTACATCCACATCTTTTGCATATGGTGCAATGGTTGGATTGGTTTGAGCATCTATAATCTCTTTTATTTCTTCTGCCATATGACTTTCGCCTATTCCAAATAATCTTAGTGTTTTTGAGACTAACACATTGTCAGTAAACTTTTTTAAATATGGAATAACCTGTTCATCAAACATAGGCTTCATTTCCTTAGGCGGTCCTGGTAAAATAATTATTTTCTTACCTTTCTCGCCTTCTAATATTGCTCCTGGAGCAGTTCCATGGTTATTTTTTAGAATAATAGCTTCCTTTGGGAAATATGCCTGCTTTTTATTGCTTTCGGTAACCCCTCTACCATTATTTTTAAAATAACTTTCTAACTTTTTATAAGATTCTTCATGAAGTACTAGTTCTTGCTTAAAATATTTTGCTGCAACTTCCTTTGTTAAATCATCTGGAGTGGGTCCAAGCCCACCAGTTGTGACTATAATATCACTATTTTCAAAAGCTCTCTCAAAGCTTTCTAATATTCTTTCCTCATTATCTCCAACAACAGTCTGTCTATATACATTAATTCCTAGATTAGCTAATTCTCTTGATAAATACTGAGCGTTAGTATTGACTATATCTCCGAGCAATAGTTCTGTTCCTACTGATATAATTTCTGCATTCATTTTCTTCACCTTCTTAGAAATAGATTAATTAACTATAATAATAACACTAAATTTTGGTATTTTCTATATGGACTTCATTTCTAAAAATTCAAACTCATAAAGATTA